>NZ_JBHZDH010000018.1:0-87911 GCF_042755925.1 Lysinibacillus sp. NPDC059133
GCGTCCGATGAGCCGCTTCACTCGCGTTGCTCGCTCCAGGGTCTCATCTGTGACGCTGATCCCCAAGGAGTCGCCCAGCCTCCACTCCAATCAACTTATATACATGACAGATGTTTTAACAAATGGCATCCACAAATTTTGGTGATGAGCCTTTTAAATCTTCACTTGTAAATATCTGTGAAGTATCAACCTTTTTCGCTTTCTATAAAAAGGTTATCAAATGTCTCTTGCAAACCAAAATATTTCTTAACTTTTGAATCATTAAGTCAGCCAACTAATCACTTCCTTTACGAAGTTTTCGTTCTCTTTAGTCATACACGAATCTGACTTATTGTAGGTTTTGTTTCAACGTTAACGACTTGTGCCCTTCCCTCTGAAATGTTTTTCCCTCCGACTTATTGGTTATTCAGTCATCAACAGCATTTCTTCGTCAGTACTACGGCACTACTGCCACTCCTTTAAAGTATGTTATAGCCATTTAGCATTTCCATACACCGTCGTCATTGAAGTGCAATCTTCTCTTACGTTAGGAGCTTCACACGTTCCACTATTTCTATCTGTACATAATTCCCTTAGGTTCCCTCTAAATTCCGCTAGGCTGGATTGTGCCTGTAACACAATATGGATTTTCATAACCTAACACTTACTCATCCACACCTAGAAGTCCTAACTGGACCCCGTAGCATTTCTACTACGTGACATTCACGAAAAGTCAGTCGAGGGTTCGTCTCGGTTATTCTACCGCTTCTAACCATAGGAATTTTATAGACGCCAGGCCTATCATTCACAAGAGATTTCTATCTCTCTTTCCACAGCCGAACTGTTTGGGTGAACTTCAGCCTACTTTAACGAGCTTCAAACGTTTTTGGTGTTTGCAATACCATCTACGCTTGTCGTAGCTTCAGCGAGTGTGTTTCAAGGCGTTACTCTCTCATTCCACACTTCGAAATAGCAGTTCTACCAACTAAGGTGGTTAACCTTTTCAGTTAACAACGTGTCGCACTCAAATCGATATCAGGTACCTTATCTCCTTTAAAGCCAAGGAACGTTTCGAATGGGATATCTTGCCCATCCTTTTTATACGGTGTTCCACATTCCGTACAATCTTTATTTGGCAAGTCAAAGCCTGAGCTTACTGAACCATCATTAAAAAACTCGGAATGCTTACAATTTGGACAAATATAATGAGGTGGAAGTGGATTTACTTCAGTAATCTCCATAAAGGTCGCTACTAGTGAAGATCCAACTGAACCACGGGAACCTACTAAATAGCCATCAGCTAATGATTTTTTCACAAGCTTTGCAGAAATTAAATAAATTACTCCGAAACCATGTCCTAAAATTGATTTTAATTCCTTTTCAATTCGGGCCTTTACGATTTCTGGAAGCTCTTCTCCGTATATAAGATGAGCCATTTCATAGGTTAAATTTGTAACCTCATCATCTGAGCCTTCAATTTTTGGTGTATATAAATCATCTTTAATTGGCTTTACATCGCCTATCATATTGGCGACTTTTTGAGAGTTGGTAACAACAACTTCCTTCGCAAGATCCGGTCCTAAAAAATCAAATTCTTCAAGCATTTCATCAGTAGTTCTAAAATGAACTTCAGGCAACTTCGATCTATTTAAAATATTGGCGCCACCTTGAGAGCCAATTAGAATTTGTCTGAACATCCCATCTGTTGGATCTAAGTAATGGACATTACCGGTAGCTACAACGGGTTTATCCATTTTCTTTCCTAGCTTTACAAGCTTGCGAATAATATCTTCAAGCGTCCATTCATCACGTACGACATTGCGCTCAATTAACGGTGCATACACGGCCTTTGGTTGAACTTCAATATAATCATAGAATCTCGCAACTTGCTCTGCTTCCTCTGGGGATTTATTCATCATCGTCTCAAATAATTCACCATTATTACAACCTGATCCGATTAATAACCCTTCTCTATATTGCTCTAGGACCGCTCGTGTGACACGAGGTACACGATAGAACGTTTTTGTATGCGAGTGGGTAACTAATTTAAATAAATTTTTTAGTCCAACATTATCTACTGCTAATATCGTGCAGTGCATTGGTCGTCCCTTTTTATAGGCATCCCCGCCACCAATATGCTTATTAAAGTCATCGTGATATTTAATACCTAATTCATCTGCATCTTTTAACAGCTGTAAAAGTAAGAAGCCGGTTGCTTCTGTATCGTAAATAGCCCGGTGATGCTGAGTTAAATCGATATTGAATTTTTTACAAAGTGTATTTAAACGATGGTTTTTCATCGTTGGATAAAGTAATCGAGCTAACTCCAACGTATCAATAACTGGATGAATTGTTCCCTCTAGCCCATATTTTTTATAGCCTGTGTATAAGAAGCCAATATCAAATGATGCATTATGGGCTACTACTATGCCATCTCCGATAAATGCATGGAACTCCTTAATGACTTGCTCCACTTCTGGTGCATTTCGTACCATATCATCTGTAATGCCTGTCAGTTCAATGGTCGTCGCAGAAAGTGGGTGATGGGGATTGGCAAAGCTCTCATATTTGTCGATTACCTGCCCATCTTTAATTTTCACCGCGGCAAGCTCAATGATCGTATCGTAAGCAGTAGACAGACCTGTCGTCTCTACGTCAAACACGACAAAGGTATCATCATCTAATAATCGATGCTCAGCTGCATAAGCAATCGGCACACCATCATCTACTAAATTAGCCTCCAAGCCATAAATAACTTTTATACCATGCTTTTTCCCTGCTGCATAAGCCTCTGGGAAGGACTGCACAACAGCATGGTCGGTAATAGCTACCGCTGGATGACCCCACTTCGCAGCCTGCGTAACAAGTCTATCAACTGGTGTCACAGCGTCCATTGTGCTCATTGGTGTATGCAAATGCAATTCAACTCGTTTTTCTCCCTCTGGAGCCTTATCCTGTCGTGTTTCTTTTTTGATTTCATTGATATCGTTTGCCATAACGATTAAATCACGAATGAATGTGTCAGTTTGTACGGAGCCTCGTACTTTTACCCACATACCCTTTTTCAAATATTGCATAAGTTCCGCATCATCATTATCACGTGAGAACATTTTTACAACGATGGAATCTGTATAGTCGGTAATTTTAATTTGCAATAAAGAACGACCGCTTTTCAGCTCTTTAACTTCTGCATCAAATACAAAGCCTTCAATGATCACACGACGTTCTTCCTCAACAATGCGTTTAATTTCCATTGTTTCATCATCTTTAATAAACATACCAAGCTGGAATGGTCGATCACCAAGATTGGCAAGAGCAGGATTTTCTTTCTTCTCCTTCTCACGTTTTTGATAATCTTGGATTGCTTGCTGAGCTAAAGCGGCTTCTTCTAAACGCCTCTGCTCCATGAAAGCTTCCTGTGCCGCAATCATTTCTTCTGTTTGATCTTGAAGCACGAAATCACTCACAATATGCGGAAAGCCGAACTGACTATAGCTTGCAGAAATCTTTTCTGCATACTTTGTTTTCAGCATCATAAATTCCATTTCTTGCATGCAGGACAACGTAATTTTTTGCCCATTCCACATAGGGACTTGCGATACTAGGCAATTTTTTAAAGTTGGCGCCATATCATCGATTTGCTCTACTATTGTTAACCAATATTGTTGGACAAGCTCCTCCGTAACATTTTGCTCTACCGTATCAAAAGTTGTGTGGATTTCAGCGATAGCTGAAAATTTCTCAGCTAAGCGAGTACGAAAAAGTTGGTATAATGAAAAAGGAAGTATATCTCGTAATTTAATGGTAAAATTCCATAGCCTATTCTTTTTGTGTACAGTTAGTCGTGATAATTCACCTTCCTCAAAAAAAGACATATACACATCATCTGTTAATTCTAGTTGTTGCAAGAGCATTTGAAACCTTGTTCTTGCTTCTTGTTGCTGTTCCAATCTATTGACACCTACTTTCAGAAAGAGGCAGACTTACATGCCCCTTGTTTTATTTCCTCACCAACATTTACGATTTGAAGAAAAAAATTCGCACCCTTTCCGCGGGCGACCATCAAGCCTCACAAATCCTAAACATCTATGAATTCATGCTTGGCTCGCTGTCCCCGAGAAGTGGCGCGAATTTTTTATCTATTTAATACCATTTGGGACAGAAGTTTTTAAGGAAGTTAATGTTTGCGGAAAAATTCATTTAAGCGATCAATGACCTCTTCTTTTTTCCATTCGAACGTTTCACCTGTTTGACGGAATTTAACCTCAACAATACCTTCAGTCGCTTTTTTACCTACTGTTACACGAACAGGTAAGCCAATTAAGTCAGCATCTGCGAATTTAACCCCTGCGCGCTCTGCACGATCATCAAATAGCACATCATAACGGTATGATTTCAATAAGCCATATAGCTCATCAGCTAAGGCAACCTGTGTTTCATCCTTTGTATTAACAGGTACAACATGGATATCATAAGGAGCTAATTGTGTTGGCCAAACAAAACCATTGTCATCTTGGAAATGCTCTGCAACAGCAGCTAAAATACGTGATACACCAATACCATAGCATCCCATAATAAATGGCTGTGCCTTACCTTGCTCGTCTAAGAATGTACCATTCATTTTTTCAGAGTAAGTTGTGCCTAACTTGAAAATATGACCAACCTCGATACCTTCTGCAAATTTAATAATACCTTGTCCATCTGGAGATGGATCACCCTCTTGAATAAAACGAATATCTAAGTATTCATTCACTGCAAAATCACGCTCTGGATTAACATTTACTAAATGGAACCCATCCTCATTTGCACCAGCTACACCGTTACGAATCGATTTAATAGCTTTGTCAGCTACTACTTTTATGTCTACTGGTAATTTAACAGGACCGATTGAACCAACTCCACAGCCTAATAACTCGCGGATTGCCTCTTCACTAGCAAGTTCAACAGAACCAGCATCAAGTGCATTTTTCAGTTTAATATCATTAATTTCGTGATCTCCACGAGCAAGTACTACCACTAATTCACCGTCTACATCAAATACTAATGACTTGATGACATTTGAAGGGTCAACATTTAAGAAAGCTGATACTTCTTCAATCGTTTTTTGATCTGGTGTCTCCACTTTTTCAATGTCTTTTAATGCTGCATCTGATGGTTGATAGTCTACAAGAACTTCTGCCATTTCAATGTTCGCAGCATAGTCAGATGTATCAGAGTATGCAATAGTATCTTCCCCAATTTCAGAAAGCACCATAAATTCATGGGTACCTTTCCCACCAATTGAGCCGGCATCTGCAATAACTGCACGATAGTTTAAACCAAGACGGGAGAAAATATTTGAATAAGCACGATACATATCATCATATGTTTCATCTAAACTTTCACGCGATGCATGGAAAGAGTATGCATCTTTCATAATAAACTCTCTGCCTCGTAGTAAACCAAAGCGAGGACGCTTTTCATCACGGAATTTAGTTTGAATTTGGAAAAGTGTTAGCGGTAATTTTTTATAAGATTTGATTTCATCGCGTACTAAAGTTGTAATCACTTCTTCATGTGTTGGCCCTAATGCGAAATCACGATTATGACGGTCCTTTATACGCATTAATTCTGGACCATATTTTTCCCAGCGGCCTGACTCCTGCCATAGTTCTGCAGATTGTAATGAAGGCATTAAAAGCTCAACTGAATTGATTGCTTCCATCTCTTCACGAACAATATTTTCTATTTTTGTTAACACACGTTTTGCAAGCGGTAAATACGAGTATACCCCACTTGTATTTTGACGAATAAACCCTGCACGCAGTAATTGTTTGTGTGATTTTACCTCTGCATCAGCAGGTACTTCACGTAGCGTTGGGATAAGTGTTTTACTTTGCTTCATTCAGTGTTCCACCTTTTTTATAGATAAGTTTTATACTCTAATTAGCATAAACAAATTTAGCTTTGAACGCAATCTTTCAAAAAAATTGCGCTCAAAGCTATGTTTTTCCAATCAATTTTCACCTTGGCGTAATTGCCAGGGCTTCTTCTAAATATGTTTTACTTGAAAAACTTAACTTAACTTCATTTAGTTAAAAGAAAAATCGTTGTATATCGTTCCATGTAACTACGACCATTAAGATCATTAATAGGACGATACCTACAAAATGAACAAGCCCCTCTTTTTGACGATCGATTGGTTTGCCTCTTACTGCTTCGAAACCAAAGAACAATAGACGACCACCGTCAAGTGCTGGAAGCGGTAGTAAATTCATAATTCCAAGGTTAATACTTAACATCGCAGCCCAATTCATTAAATTGATGAATCCATATTGAGCTACCTGCTCTGTCGCTTTATAAATTCCTACTGGACCTGATAAAGCATCTATCGTGAATTTACCGGTAATTAACATACCAAGCAATTCAAATATTTTAGCAGTCATATTATAAGTTTCTTGAGCGCCATAAACAACAGACTTTAACGGATTAAATTCACGTGGGCTCTCATACTTAACCCCTATTTGACCATACTTATCGCCATTTTGTTCTATTTCTTTTACCTTCATTTTTAGGTTAACTTGCTGACCATTTCGATCAACTATAACAGTAATATCTTCACCTGGATGATCTTGTACAATAGCAGCTAAATCTTGCCATTTTTCAACCGCTTGTCCGTCAATGTTAACTACTCTATCCCCTGCAAGCATTCCTGCCTGTGCAGCTGGATCATTTTCTACTACTTCTGTAATGATTGGCTCATACGTAGGCACACCATGAATTAAACCAATCAGCATATAAATAACAAAAGCTAATATAAAGTTAAATAATGGGCCTGCAAAGATTGTCATAGCTCGTTGACCGACTGTTTTAGCGTTAAATTGACGGTCATATGGTGCAATTAACGTTTCTTTACCGTTTTCTACGAGAATACAATCTCTTGCAACATTATAACGAACTAATTTTTCCTCTTCATCGTAGCCTTCTACAAACAAATCCTTTTCTAAATCTGCACGCTCAACTTCTAAAAATAATAAATCTGGTAATTGCTTATTATTTTGATTAAAGATAATTTTCTTTACCTCATTATCTTCATCTACAATAAGCCCTACTCGATAGCCCGGCTGTAATTCGGCGCCATCCATGTCCTCACCAGCCATACGCACGTAACCACCGATCGGCAATAAACGTAGCGTATAGATTGTTTCACCATGTGTTTTCCCATAAATTTTCGGTCCCATACCGATTGCAAATTCTCGAACCATAATTCCTGCTCGTTTCGCAAACAAGAAGTGACCAAATTCATGGAAGAATACAAGTAGGCCAAATATTAAAATAAATGCAATAGCTGTTTGCATAATCCCCCACCTTTAAAAGCGAATAGTTATCGATATCTTCTCTCTTTATTTTACCATGTCTAACACTGTTTTTCTTGTTTCACTGTCTACATGCAAAATTGTTTGCAAATCTGGCACTAATATGTTGTTATGTGCTTGCATTACACGCTCAATCGTTTCGTCAATTTCAAGGAAAGTTATTTTCCCTTGTAAAAATGCCGCAACTGCCGCTTCATTCGCTGCATTCATCGCTGTTAAAATTGTACCGCCTGCGCGACCAGCCTCATATGCTAATCGCAATGCAGGATAACGTTCAAAATCCATTTCTTTAAAATGTAACTGACCAATCTGTGCTAAATTAAGTCGTTGTCCGTTATGCAGTGGCATACGATCTGGGTAGCTTAATGCATATTGGATAGGTACACGCATGTCCGGCGTACCTAGCTGTGCAATGACACTAGTATCATGATACTCAACTAGGGAGTGAATAATACTTTCTTTATGCAAAAGTACATCAATTTTATCATATGGCATGTCAAATAAGACATGTGCTTCAATGACTTCTAGTCCTTTATTCATCATTGTAGCAGAATCTATCGTAATTTTCGCACCCATTGACCAGTTCGGGTGGTTTAGTGCATCTGCAACCGTTACATGCTTCAATTCCTCGCGTGTTTTGTCACGGAAGCTACCACCAGAAGCTGTAATAATTAAACGTTCAATATTTTTTGGATTCTCACCATTCATCGATTGGAAAATTGCTGAATGCTCACTATCTACCGGCAAAATTGTTGCATTGTATTTCTTAGCCTCTGCCATTACTAAATGTCCAGCGGTTACAAGCGTTTCTTTATTGGCAATGGCAATAGTTTTGCCCATGCGAATTGCGGCCAATGTCGATTCTAGTCCAACACTTCCAAGAACCGCATTTACAAGCACTGTCGAATCAGGATGTGTAGCAACCTCTACAAGTCCTTTTGCACCAAACGTAAAGTGTACTTGTGGATAATCATTAGCGAGCATTATTGCATCTTCTTCTAATTGAACAGATACAAGCTCGGGCTTTAAAGTTTCAATCATTTCACGCGTTTTTTCGATATTTTTTCCTGAAGAAAACGCCACTAAATGAAAGGCATCGCGTTGTTCTTTTAAAATATCATAGGTTTGCCAACCGATTGAACCAGTTGCACCAAGTAAACTAATTTTTTTCACGACAAATTGTCCCCTTTTTCTATCTCAGCAAATGATATAGCACGATTATTACCACTCTGTTTAGAGGAAAATGCTATTATTAGGGCTCATCATCATAACGTAGAGTTAATTTCGGTTCCGACTGGGCGCTTTTTAGAGGCGTCCGATGAGCCACTATTGTTTTTAGTTACCAAAAAAAGTGTAAAAAATGTAGTAAAGGCACGACGAATAGTAGACTATCGAAGCGGTCTAAAATACCGCCATGCCCAGGTAAAATTTTGCCTGAATCTTTTACGTCAAAATGGCGCTTTATAGCCGATTCCACTAAATCGCCCATTTGACCAATAATTGATGCCAAGATTGTGATGAAAATAAGCGAGACATAGCCACCATTCGCAAATGGATAAATTGCCTGCATACCAACAGCAAAGATTACTGCAATAACAATGCCACCTACAAAACCTTCTACAGTTTTCTTCGGTGAAATTTCAGGCCATAGCTTATTTTTACCTAGTTTTCTTCCAACAAAATATGCACCTGAGTCAGTTGTCCAAACTACAAGTAAACAATATACGACAAACTCTAGACCATAGCTTCGTGTTTCGATTAAGTAATGGAAGCCTAACCCGACATAAAACGCACCTAATAAAATAAATGCAACTTCATCGAATGTAATTTTATTTTTTACAAGGACTACATATATGAGCAATAGCATCATTAGACCATACACAACCATTAAATCGGAGGAATAGCCAAATGCATCTACTACCTTACTTGACCAGTCCTTTGGTATAACAAGTAGTATTAATGTTAGTAGCCCTAAAAAACCAGGCACTGAAAATAGTGAAATACCTTTCATTTTTAGGATTTCATAAAAGCCAACAACAGCCATTGCAAGCACAAGTATTGTAAACGGCACTTTTCCATAAATAACAAATGGAATAAATAACGCTGCTGCAATTATTGCTGTGATAATTCGTTGTTTCAAGTTGTTTCTTCTCCCTTCAACCCACCGTAACGGCGATTACGTTTCTGATAGTTTTCCACCGCTTCCAGTAAGTTTTCCTCACTAAAATCTGGCCACAATGTATCTGTAAACCAAAATTCTGTATAGGCGAGCTGCCATAACATAAAGTTGCTTAAACGCACTTCACCGCTAGTACGAATTAATAAATCTGGCTCAGGTAGATGAGCCGTCATTAAATGAGATGTCAAGCATTCTTCTGTTATGTCTTGCATCGTTAATTGACCTTCCTGCACCTTTTGAAGCATGGTTTTCATGGCATTAACCATTTCCGAACGACTTCCATAATTCAGAGCAAAATTTAAAATTAATCCTGTATTATGTTTCGTTTCCTCCATCGCCTCAAACAACGCTTTTTGCGTATGTGCAGGTAACAAAGATGGATCTCCTATCATTTCAACACGTACATTGCGTTCCATCATTTCAGGTAAAAAGGAACCTAAAAATTCCACAGGTAAACGCATTAGAAAATCGACCTCAGGTTTTGGTCGCTTCCAATTTTCTGTAGAGAACGCATACACCGTCAAAACTTTAATACCTAGATCTGATGCAAATCTAGTTACCTTTCGTACTGTTTTCATACCTTCGTGGT
Organism: Lysinibacillus sp. NPDC059133; assembly: GCF_042755925.1. NCBI lineage: Bacteria > Bacillati > Bacillota > Bacilli > Caryophanales > Bacillaceae > Lysinibacillus > Lysinibacillus sp. NPDC059133. The sequence continues at coordinate 10,103 of NZ_JBHZDH010000018.1, forward strand.
GCCCAGCAACACGTGGCATGGCACGTTTCTTCGCCCAACGTCCATTTCCGTCCATAATAATCGCTACATGGGCAGGAATCGGCTCGTTTTTAGCAAGGGCAACACGTTCCTCCAATGATTGTGAATCCATATTTACTTGTTTACCTAATAGCTTTTTAAACATGCTAACTCCCCCACTACAACTAATCGGACGTATACTAACCTATCATAACAAACAAAAGCGCTTTTTGTCTTTTTTTTCCCTCTAAATTGACTATGTATGAACTATCTTATTTTAGAACTACACACATTTTAGGCTTATCACCATAAACCATAACGTGGGGTTGATTTCCGTTCCGACTGGGCGCTTTGTTGCTGACGCAGGCGTTATCACAGAACGTGATGTTTTTAGCCTTCGTTCCTCTTTCGCTAATCCCCAAGTAGTCGCCCAGTCTCCACTCCAATCAACTTATCCTCATGATATACGTTTTAACAAAATGTCATCCCTAGCTTTTGGTGATGATCCCTTTATAAAGAAAGGCTAGAAAACTTTTATCATGCCCACTCAAGTATGAATATTAAGAGGTGTTTCCCTTATTTCGTTCAATCTTCAATAATGTATTTCGCTTAAGTAAAGAACAGTTCTTCTTAATCTTAAAAGAAAGCAAAAATAGATGAAAGGTATTTCCCTAAAACTAATCAATTATGCCTCGGCATAATTGCGTCCGGAATCGGCTTTGTGCTTAGGCCTGCACGAGGGCCGACACGATGTCGGTCATTTCGGTAATGCCACAGGACGTGGCGTTTTTACCGATGCAGGTCAGTTAGCCGTTATCGCATGGATGCGATGGTTTTAGGCTAACATCCCCTAAGAACTCCTCTCCGATTCCGTGACATCCGCCGGAGGCTTTAACTTCTTTCATCAGGTGTTTGGACATCCGCTGAAAAGTAGCTTAAATCCGCATTCATCTCACCACTCATAGAGGTGGGGGACTTCTGATGAAAGAAGTTAAAGTTTAATGTATAAGACTTTACTACATCTTTTACATAATAATTTAAAAGTAAAGAGAAAAGACGTCCTGATATTTATAGGACGCCTTCATCTCATCAAAAAGTTCCATCATAGATATGCAAAGCGAGTTGCTTACACTTCTAAAATTTCTTTTTCTTTCTCTTTCGTAACTTGATCTACTTTAACAATGAATTCATCTGTTAATTTTTGAATATCTTCACCGTAGCCACGTAGACCATCTTCTGTGATTTCGCCAGCTTTTTCAAGTTTTTTCAGATCATCATTAGCATCGCGACGAACATTACGTACAGCGATTTTTGCATCCTCTGCTTCTTTTTTCACTTGCTTCACAAGATCTTTACGACGCTCTTCTGTTAAAGCCGGGATCATTAAACGAATAACAGATCCATCATTTGTTGGTGTAATACCAATATCTGATTTCATAATCGCTTTTTCGATTTCACCTAAGATTGTTTTATCGTAAGGTGTAATAACTAATAATCGCGCTTCTGGTACCGAAACACCTCCAAGCTGATTAATCGGTGTTGGTGCACCATAATAATCAACCGTAATGCGATCTAATAGAGAAGCATTTGCACGACCTGCACGGATTGAAGCTAGTTCACGTGAAAAAGCGGCAATTGTTTTGTTCATTTTTTCTTTAGCTTGTTCTAAAACTTGTTTAGCCATTATGCATTCCTCCTAACAACTGTTCCAATTTTCTCGCCTTGTACGGCACGTTTAATATTACCTGGTTCCGTAATTGAGAAGACAATTAACGGAATATCGTTATCCATACATAAAGTAGAAGCTGTTGAATCCATTACTTGTAAGCCCTGTTGAATAACGTCTAAGTATGTGAGTGTATCATATTTAACGGCAGTTGCATCTATTTTCGGATCTGCAGAATAAACACCATCTACATTATTTTTCGCCATTAAAATCGCATCTGCGTCGATTTCAGCCGCTCGTAACGCAGCTGTAGTATCAGTAGAGAAGAATGGGTTACCTGTACCTGCTGCAAAAATTACTACACGTTTTTTCTCTAGATGACGAACTGCTTTACGGCGAATATATGGCTCTGCTACTTGTGTCATTACAATTGAAGATTGTACACGTGTTTCAATTCCTAATTTCTCCAGTGCATCTTGTAACGCTAAAGAGTTCATAACCGTTGCTAGCATACCCATATAGTCGGCTGCCGCACGATCCATTCCCATTTCGCTACCGATTTTTCCACGCCATATATTACCGCCACCTACAACAACAGCAACTTCAACATCAAGATCTACTACTTCTTTTACTTCTTCTGCAACAGACTTGATTATTTTTGGTGATAAACCGAAGCCCGCTTCTCCAGCTAACGCTTCACCACTTAATTTTATAACTACTCGTTTATATTGTGGCACACTCATTGTAAACCTCCGTCAGACTTTATTTAAAACATCTCTATTCCCTTTTCCATTATAGTATAAATAACAATAATTGCTAGTTATGAATAAGGCAGAATAAGAAATTATATGGTTCATCACCATAACGAGTGGTTGATGAACCAATTTTATCTTTTTTTCGTTCATTTCGGAAAAATAGGGAACACGCTATGTTGTGTTCCCCATTTTTTTCTAGAAAATCTAGATATTATTTGATTAAGATCAAATGCAAGCTAAATTAGTTACCTTTAACTTGGCTCATTACTTCTTCAGCAAAGTTATCTTCACGTTTTTCGATACCTTCACCTACAGCATAACGTACGAAGCCATTTACTGAACCGCCAGTTGAAGCAACGAAATCGCGTACTTTTTGATCTGAGTTTTTAACGAATGTTTGGTCAAGTAAGCAAACATCTTCGAAGTATTTACCAAGACGACCTTCAACCATTTTTGCTACGATGTTTTCTGGTTTACCTTCGTTAAGAGCTTGTTCAGTTAATACTTTACGCTCACGATCAACTTCTTCTGCAGAAACTTCATCGCGAGAAACATAAGTAGGGTTAATAGCAGCGATATGCATAGCAACATCTTTTGCAGCAGAAGCATCTGTAGAACCTTCTAAAGATACTAACACACCGATGCGACCGCCCATGTGTAAATAAGAACCGAATGCATCTGCATCAGTTTTTGTTTTCACTTCGAAACGACGAAGAGTGATTTTTTCACCGATTGTTGCAACTGCAGTTGAAATTTGGTCTGCAATTTTCACACCTTCAGCATTTGCAAGCTCTAAAGCAGCTTCAACTGTTGCAGGTTTAGCAGCAAGTAATTGCTCAGCTAAAGAAGAAACTAATACTTGGAATTTTTCGTTTTTAGAAACGAAGTCTGTTTCAGCATTTACTTCAAGAATGATTGCTTCGTTACCTTGTTCTAAGATGAAAGTTGTACCTTCTGCAGCGATACGGTCAGCTTTTTTAGCAGCTGAAGAAAGACCTTTTTCACGTAGGAAATCGATTGCAGCATCTAAATCGCCATCAGTTTGTACTAATGCTTTTTTACAATCCATCATTCCAGCGCCAGTTTTTTCGCGTAATTCTTTTACTAATTGTGCAGTAATGTTTGCCATTTAGTGTTTCCTCCTCAAATTGGTTGTACAAATTTTAGTGATAGGTTCTAAAAAAGGTGATAAGGGTTTTGAGCCACTTATCACCTTTTTCTAAACGTGAATTACTCAGCAGCAGCTTCTACAGCTGGAGCTTCCTCTTCACCTTGTTTTGACTCGATTAAAGCGTCAGCCATTTTAGCAGTTAAAAGTTTAACAGCGCGAATAGCATCATCATTAGCAGGAATTACGTAGTCGATTTCATCTGGATCACAGTTTGTATCAACAATACCTACTAGAGGGATGTTTAATTTAATAGCTTCTGCAACAGCAATACGTTCTTTACGTGGGTCAACCACGAACATTACGTCTGGAAGAGCATGCATATCACGGATACCGCCTAAGAATTTGATTAGACGTTCGTGTTCTTTTTTAAGTTGGATTACTTCTTTTTTAGGTAGAACTTCAAAAGTTCCATCTTCTTCCATTTTTTCGATTGCTTTCATACGTGCAACACGTTTTTGAATTGTACCGAAGTTTGTAAGAGTACCACCTAACCAACGTTGGTTGATGTAGTAGTTGCCTGAACGTTCAGCTTCATCTTTGATCGCTTCTTGTGCTTGTTTTTTCGTACCTACGAAAAGAACTTTACCACCGTCTTGACCAACTTGACGCATGAAGTCATAAGCTTCCTCTAATTTTTTAACAGTTTTTTGTAAGTCGATGATGTAGATCCCGTTACGTTCAACGAAGATATATTTCTTCATTTTTGGGTTCCAACGACGAGTTTGGTGACCGAAATGTACACCAGCTTCAAGTAATTGTTTCATAGAAATTACTGACATGTGTATTTCCTCCTAGTATGTTTGGTTTTTATCCTCCGCATTTATCACTTGCAACAAGCTACCCTAAGCTTAGAGCACCACTTACTACATCAAAATGCGTGTGTATTAATAACACCATTTGCAACTATATCATAGCTTTACCCCATTCGCAACTGTTTTAGTTATGAAATTTCAATAAAAGCTCGATTTCTGTTTTTCCTTTTTGAAGCTGTTTTGCAATTTCTTCTGATGTTTTACCTTGTTTCGCTAATTCAACAACTTGTTGTTCCACTGTTAATGGTTTAGCTTCTTCCTTTTCGGTTGCATCACTTGGTTGTCGGGCCGAATGTACCATCTTAGCTTCAGCTTTAGCTCCAGTTTGCTGTTGACGTGAATAAGCATTGGCTACGATATTTTTGGGCACATAAATACGCGGTTCATGATCGAGACTAATAGAACCATCTACTGTATTTTCTTCCTTTGTCAGAGAAGGCGGTTGCCCCTGCTCCTTTAGTCTCACAATCTGTTCTTCCTGTTTCACAGCATTCGTTTGAGTTTCAGACTTTGAAACTCTTTGCAGCTCTTGAATTAGGCGATCATTTTCATCTTTCATCTCCGCTAAATAGACACTAATGGTGTCATCCATTTCACGCATTAAGCGCTCCTGTTTTTTTTCTAAGTCCTTAAATTTTGCTAGCTTCGTATTTAATATAATAAGGAAATAAAATGAAAGTAGCTGTAAAATAAATAGAACCGCAATTAGTATGATTGTCATAGTAAACTCCTATCCACTAAAATCCACGAAATTTCCTTTAAACGGATGCTGCGCTTGCGTTTCTCGCTTCTCGTTATCCTTATTTTTCTTTTTTCGAGTACCTTTTATATACTCGCCACCTGCTTCTTCATCTTCACTAATCCCATCCATACCCTCTGAAGTATTCACAACTTTTTGCTTGCGTTCTACTTCTTTTTTCAACGCTTCATTTGCATGTGCTTGCTGAGCCAAAGTTTGTTGTTGTGCCTGATCAGCCATTTTTCCTGCTTCAAATGTTTTTGGAATAGCTATTTGTAGTTCGACACCCTTTAAACTCATAAGACCCCTCCTTCAACGATATGTATATAAGGATTATTATGCATTAATCATTTCATTAGATAATAATTTCCGTAGCTTTAATAGCGCCTTGGAGTGGATTTGTGAAATGCGTGATGTTGATAATTCAAGCATTTCTCCAATTTCTGTTAGTGTTAATTCCTCAGTATAAAACAAACTAAGCACTAGCTGCTCCTTATCGTTGAGCTTTTGGATATTTTCCGCTAAATCCCCAAGCAGTTCTGACTTAATGATGGCTTGCTCAGGTGTCTTAGTCGTATCATCACGAATAACAAATGACTTTCCATCAGTCTCCTCTTGATCTTGCTGCTCATTAATGGAAAGAACATTTGAAAAGAAGTGCTCCTGTACAGTTTGGTAAACTTCCTCAACAGGTAAAGTCATATGTTCTGCAAGTTCCTCAGGTGTTACATGACGCATATATTTTTGTTCTAACTGTTCAATCTGTGCATCTAACTTTTTCGCTTTTTCACGTGCTGAACGTGGCAACCAATCTTCCTTACGTAAACCATCAATAATGGCTCCTCTTACTCTAAAAGAAGCATATGTATCAAATTTCAAGTCTCTATTAATATCAAATTTATTCAACGCGTCAAACAGACCTACCATACCTAAGCTCATTAAATCGTCTCGCGATACACTCTTTGGTAAGCTCGCACCTATGCGTTGTACATGATAAGATACTAGCGAAATATATTTTTTTATAAGCAAATCACCAGCATCTGGATCACGTTCATTTATCCAGCGGTTCCACAGCTTTTGTTCATCGTTCAGAATTGGTTGTGTCATGTAATCCACCTCTCTAAGAAAAACGCATTTACGCGCCTGTTTGCCACTGTCTTATATCAATACAAAAAAATATTTGTAGCTGACGTCTCACTTTCGCTACGAAAACACTTGTAGCTGACGTTCCACTTTCGCTACGAAAACACTTGTTGAAAGAAGATCCATTATGCCTCGGCATAAGCAACAAAGCTTTACTAGTTATGAGCCCTTAACATAAAAACCCATCTAATTCTTTCCTATATTATAACAAGAATCGACTATAATTTCATTTGTTTCTCGTACTCTATCACAGATTCTTTACATTTATGTGTCAGCATATTTTAGTTCGGATATAGTCAAAACCCGTTAAAACACCCTAAGCTATAAAATAAGAATTTGCAAAAGAATTAAGATAACTAAAAAGAGCCGCTACTTGCGACTCCCTTTTTTAAGCATTATTTAATTGTTGATCCGCCTCACGATTCATCATCGTTCGTACAGCCTGAGCAATTTCTTCCGAGTTTTCATCTTGAAACTCAACGGTTGAGTTAGCCGTCGGTGTTTCTTGATTTTCTTCCTCTGGATTGTCAGATTCGTTTTCTTCATGCTCACCTTCAACGACTTCTTCCTCGCCCTCAGGTGTGAATAAAACGTAGGCAATTAAAAATCTGACAATATACATGACGAAAAACACAATTATTCCCGCCACAAATGACCCTATGATAATACGTAGTGGTGTATAGGATTTTTGAAATGTAATAAAAAAATATAGAGAAAAGGCCAATAATGTTCCCCATAGGTTATAAAAAATAGAACCAAACATTATATTTCGCTCACTCCTTGGTTAACCGTTCGAATATGTAATGTCGACGTCGCAGGATTAAATTCAATTGTTCTACCACTATTGCCGCCTGTGTCTTCGGCAACTAAACGAATTCCATGACGCTTCAGCTCATGCTTTACAGCTTCTACATTACGTGGGCCGATGCGCATAGAATCTTTATCTGAAGTGAATTGAAACATTTGCGCACCACCTGCAATTTTTGCCTTTAGCTTGAATTTTTGCACGCCTTCTAACTTTAATAAGTCAATCATTGCCGCAATGCCTGTGTCAGCAAATTTAGCCACATTTATTGACTCTTGTCTACCTAAACTCGAATCTGGCAACATCACATGTATTAAACCAGCCATTTTTTTTGATTCATCATATAAAATAACACCTACACAAGACCCAAGACCTGATGTTCTGATCGTATTTGGTAACTTTACTACATCCATTTGTGCGATTCCAACTTTTATAACTTGCCCATCACTACTGTTTAGCATCATCTATGAAACTCCTAATGCTTTAAAAATAGCATCAAAGGAGTCTGGATCTGGTAATAAGAAGAAATGACCTCTCACTGTTTCTTGATCCTCTACACCGTCTTCAAAAATGGATGTGTTTATAACGATAACATTATCGCTAACGTGTGATAATTCAATCAAGCCAATACTAATAATGGCACCAAACATGTCAACACTTAGTCCCGGCACAGTTGGATAAATTTTTAAATTCGTAAAGTCAGATAATGCCGATAAATAAGAGCCGGATAAAATATTACCCATTTCCTGCATAGCTGATAAACCTAACTCTGAAACAGGTCGTTTTTTAAAGTCGAATGATTCATCAAATATGAGACGACGGATAAAACGATTTGCTTGTTCAATTGGCAGGATAAAGAACATACTACCTTCAGCATCACCTTCAATGCGTAGATAGATTCCAACTACGACATTTTCAGATCCTCCTGCAAGCTCCATCATGTCATTAAATGACACCATTTCAACCTTTGGTACTCGCATATCAATTTTTTTACCAAGTAAATTGGAAAGTGCTGTCGCAGCATGCGCAGCACCTATATTACCAATTTCCTTTAATACGTCTAAATGTAGTGATGTAATCTTCTGATTATATGTCATTATCGATCCCTACTTTAGTGGATTTAATACTTTCTCTAAATGCAATAAAATTAATAATCGTTTATCTATTTTTGCTACTCCTGAAATAAACTCTTCTTCCAGTGAACCTACTACTTCGGGCTGTGGTTCAATTGAGTCAGCTGGGATGTCTAATACATCATTTGCAGAGTCAACGACGAAACCTACTTCCATATCTTCTAATGAAATAATGATGATACGTGTTGTTTCTTCATGCTCAGAGATAGGTAATTCAAATCGTTCACGTAAATCAACAATTGGCGTTACGACACCGCGTAGGTTAATAACACCTTTTACATATTTTTCTGTTTTTGGTACACGTGTAATATGCATTAGTTTTTCAATTCCTTGTACATGTGACACCGGAATCGCATATTCTTTATCTGCTAGTTGAAAAACAATTACTTTAATACTTTCTTGTTCCACTGCGTTTGTCATTGTTTACACCTCTCTTATTCATTCACCTTATTTAATAAGTGCGTTACAATCCACAATTAAGGCTACTTTCCCGTTACCTAAAATTGTTGCACCTGAAATTGCAAAGATATTCGTTAAGTAATTCCCTAATGATTTCAGCACAATTTCTTGTTGGCCAATGAATGAATCCACAACTAAACCAGCAAGCTTCTCACCTTTTCGAACGATGACCACTGAATGGAATTCGTCACCCTGAGGTTCTTTGCGAGGTACCTCAAAGATTTCTTCTAAGAATACTAGTGGTACTACTTTGCCACGGAAGTCGATTACTTTTTGATTATGCGCATTCATAATTTCTGATGAACGGATAATTGAAGTTTCAATAATTGATGAAAGTGGAATTGCATAAATTTCTTTTTCGATTTCTACTAGCATGACAGAAATAATCGATAATGTTAGTGGTAATTGAATCGAGAATACTGAGCCTACATCTTGTGTAGATTCAATTGAAATATTTCCACCCAAGGATTCGATTGTTGTTTTAACAACATCTAATCCAACACCTCGGCCTGATACATCAGAAATAACATCCGCCGTTGAGAACCCTGAGGCCAAAATAAGCTCATTAATTTGCTTATCTGACATCGAGTATGATTGTTCTTGTGTAACAATACCTTTAGAAATGGCTTTCGCAAGTACTTTTTCACGGTTAATACCTGCTCCATCATCTTCAATTTCAATAAAGACATAGTTACCACTATGATAAGCACGCAGTACAACTGTTCCTTCTTCTGGCTTACCTTTTGCAAGGCGAGCTGTAGGATTTTCAATACCGTGGTCAACAGAGTTACGAATTAAATGAACAAGTGGATCCCCAATTTCATCGATTACTGTACGATCTAGTTCTGTTTCAGCACCAATAATTTCGAGGTTAATTTTCTTGTTTAGATCACGAGATAACTGACGAATCATTTTCGGGAAGCGATTGAATACTGTTTCAACCGGAACCATACGCATCGTTAAAATAATCGTTTGTAAGTCACCCATGACGCGGCTCATGCGCTCTACTGTTTCATTTAACTCTCCATGGTTAACCTCAGTTGCAATAGACTGTAGTCGTCCTCGATCTATCACAAGCTCTTCAAATAGATTCATTAATATATCAAGTCGCTCGATATTCACACGAATTGTTTTATTACCAACAGGCGCATGGCTTTTATCAGCCTTAGCAGGAGCCGCTGCTGTTGCAGGTTTAGGTGTAGCAGTGTTTTTTTCAGGGACAGTAGCCGGTTTAGCCTCCGCTTCTACCGTTGCTGTTGCTGCTACTTCTTGAATTGCTTGTTCTTTTTCACTATGTTGCTTTGATTCAATAGCGGCGACAATCACTTCTTCGACTTCTGAAACTTTCATAATCTTTTTCTGCATATCTTCAGCAGATTCTTTTGTTACGAAAGCGACGTAAAATTGTTGATCGAACTGTTCGTCTTCAAGCTTTTCTACAGATGGACTTGATTTAATAACCTCTCCATCTTTTTCTAAAATCTCAAACACCATAAATACTCGTGCTGCTTTTAAAAGACAATCCTCACGTAATTTCACTGAAATTTCGAATGCGTTGAAACCTTGTTCAGCAGATTGTGAAATAACTGTTTGTTCAAAACCGTCATACTCTAATGTACTTGCTACAGCAGTAGTTGGTGTCTCAGTAGTTCCTACCACTTCAGGAATCGCTTCCTCACCCAATTCAATGCGCTTTAATTGAGCAACAGTTGAAGATACATCACGTTTTCCATCTCCGCCATTCGCAATGTCCATCACCATTTCTTCTAGATGGTCTACAGACTCAAAGACAACATCTAGAATTTCAGGAGTTACATGGATTTTCTCGTTTCGGATTGCATCCAACACATTTTCCATTTTATGAGTTAAATCCGCTAAATCTTCAAAGCCCATTGTCGCAGACATACCTTTTAATGTATGCGCAGAGCGGAAAATTTCTCCGACAATCGCCAAATCATCTGGATTTTTTTCTAGTTCTAATAAATGTTCACTACACGCTTGTAAATGGTCTTTACTTTCTTCAATAAACATCTCTAAATATTGATTGACTTCCATAAGAGGACACCCCTTTAAGGCAAATATTTCATTATTGTTTGTGCAATATCGTCTACATCTGCTACTTCATCGACAAGTTGCGTTTCCACTGCCGCTTTCGGCATACCATACACTATGCAAGTTTCAGCTGACTCAGCGATTGCCATCACATTTCCAGTACTTTTTAGTGCTTTTAGTCCGTTAGAGCCGTCATGGCCCATACCTGTCATAATAACCGCCACTTTATCAAAATCTTTCAATTGGCTCACATCTTCAAACATCACATCTACAGAAGGGCGATGTCCAGATCTAGGTGGTTCATTATTATCAAGGACTATGCCAAAGGAGGTACCTACTTTTCTAAGTTTTAAATGATACCCACCAGGTGCAATATACGCCACTCCATTTTGGAGAATATCTCCTTGCTCAGCTTCTTTTACGGTAATCTCACTTAATTGATCCAGACGATTAGCAAGAGATTTTGTAAATCCTGCCGGCATATGCTGGACAATTAAAATTGGTGCTTGAATTGATTTTGGGATTTTTGTAATCACTTCTTGTAAAGCTCTAGGCCCGCCTGTGGAGGTCCCTATCAGTACAATTTTCCGACCTACTTTACTCCATTCTTCATGTGGCTTGGATAGTTCTGCCCTTGTCGGGAAAACATTGACAGAAGGAGTCACCCTGCCTTCACTAAGTGAATTTCTTCCAATGATACTCGCTTGTAATGGCTGTTCTTGTTGTCTTTTACTACCAGAAGGTTTCTTTAATTTTGAAATAGGTACCAATGATGCTTGTTCAACCTTGTGGACAAGTTCCGTTTGGATTTTATGTAAATCAAGAGAAATTGTTCCGCTCGGCTTTGCGACAAAATCTACTGCCCCAAATTCAATTGCTGATAAGGCATTTTCTGCTCCTCGTTGTGTTGTACTAGAGAGCATAACAACAGGTACTGGACATACAGCCATAATTTCTTTTAAAGCATCAAGCCCATTCATTTCAGGCATCTCAATATCCATCGTCACAACTGTTGGCTGCAATGTTTGAATCTTTTTTATCGCATCTTTCCCATTTCGTGCTGTTCCAACTACTTCAACCTTCGAGTTGCCAACAAAAAAGTCACTAATTAGCTTTCTCATAAAAGCAGAATCATCAACAACTAACAGCTTGCTTTTATGTAAAAAGTCCAATTAATCACGTCCTTTCGAAAAAATATTTCTTAATTTAGTTAAGAATTTACCCGCTGACTGATCATGTGCATGAACTTCTTCCACACGGTGTTCCATAAAACGCGCCACTATAAGTTGAAGTGTCTTTGTAATAAGTGCGTCTGGATAAGCAAGTGAAAAAGGCACTTGCTCACGCACAGCCTTACGCACAGCAGAATCTTCAGGTAATGAGCCTAATATCGTAACCTCTTTGTCCAAAAAACGTTCCATCGTACGCTTTAGTCGCTCATTGGTTTCCATTCCTTCTTCTTTACTATAGGCTCGGTTACAGAGTACATAAAATTGCTTGTCCGCATCTCGCATATGAATATATTTCATCATTGAATACGCATCAGTTATAGATGTCGGCTCTGCTGTTGACAAAACAATGATTTCATCTATAGAGGTTAATAAATCTAATGACCAATTAGTAGCTCCTGCTCCCATATCGAACAAAATGTAATCAAAGCTTTGTTGAAGCTGCTCAAATGCGTAAACGAGTCGTTCAAACATTTCCTCTGACCATTCTAAGACGCCCGACATACCAGACCCACCTGAAATATACTTTAAATTGTAAGGACCTTCAAATATTACCTCATCTAGTAACTTATTTCCTCCCAAGTAATCTTTTAAACTATAAGAAACATTTTTTCCAATTAAAATATTGATATTGCCCATACCAATATCCATATCAACGATGACAACTTTTTTCCCTTTATTGGCCAATGTAATGGCAAAATTCATCGTGAAGTTACTTTTACCAACCCCACCTTTGCCGCTCACAACCGCAATTGCCCTACCTAATTCACCCTGCTGTTTCAACATTTTCAAGCGCAATGTTTCAGCTTGGTCTCTCATTTTTCTTCACCTTGAAAAAATAAATTTAGTACTGCTTCTATATCAGCTTCTTCAATATCTTCTGGTACTTCTTGACCATTCGTATAGTAAGCAAGTCCTTTATTATATTTAATCATTAAATTAATCATTGTGCCAATAGAATTTGTTTCATCCATCTTTGTAAAAATGAATTTTTCAATTGGTAATTGCTTAAATTGCTCTATAATGTTTGACATGTCCTTTTCTTTCGTTGTCATTGCAAGTACTAAGAAGGACTCTGCTTGATCATCGAATTTTATAAGACGCTGTAAATCGTCTACATATTTTACCTCTTTATAATTGCGGCCTGCTGTATCTATAAACACTATATCTAAGTGGGCCAATCGGTGGATTGCTTGTTCAAAATCTGTTGCATTATAGGCAATTTCGACAGGAGCCTGTAACAGTCCAGCATACGTTTTTAACTGCTCAATTGCGGCAATACGGTAGGTATCTGTCGTGATAAACCCTACTTTTTTCTTTTTTTCTAAAACTGCTCTAGCAGCCATTTTAGCAATTGTCGTAGTCTTTCCGACACCTGTTGGACCTAAAACATTAATATATTTTTTTTCATAGGATATACCTCCGATTGGGAGATCCTCTAGCACTTTGCGCAATAAGCTTTTCGTAATCATCTTACATTGAGAAAAATTGATGTCTGACGCTTCTTTGAAATGCGTAAAAAGCTCATCACCAATCGTTGTGATGAGCTCCTCACTTAGCTCCTGCTGTCTTAAGTATTCAATGAAGGGTAAGAGTTCATCTGGATATTGATCTTGGATAGTCTTCTTATGCATAGAATGCATTAAAGATTTTAAATCTGCAATTTCCTTCCTCAAATCATCAGAAATGCTGGCTTCCTCATGTAAGGGCGCATCATTCTGCGGCTGTACTTGGTGTATTTTAGCTTGAACAGCATTTGTAATCTCTTGTAACCTTGCATTTTCATGTTTAGGTGTTGTTATAGGGTAAGCTACAGGTGCTGGAGCCACATTACTTGGCTCCATTGAATCAATCCCTGCAACAACCTCAAAGCTTTTCTTTTTAATGATCCCAAAAAATTTCTTTGTAACGACTACTTTTGAGTTCAAAATGACAGCGTCCTCACCTAATTCAGCACGCACAAGCTTCATCGCTTCTGGTATGGAGGATGCATAATATTTTTTCATTTTCATTCAACATTCACCACCCCAACACTTTGAATTTCAACCGAAGCATCAAGTTCGTTGTATGATAGAACTGGAATTTGCGGGAAATAGCGCTCCGTAAGTTGACGTAAATACATACGAACTGCTGGAGAGCATAAGATAATAGCAGATTGTTCCATAAAGGAAACGCGTTCTACTTCTGCAGCAATGGTCTCTAAGATCGTTTGAGAATCTTGTGGATCCATCGCTAAATAATTTCCGTGATCCGTTTGTTGAATACTATCAGCAATCAATTTCTCTACTTTACCCGAGACAGTAATAACTTTTAATGATGAGCTGTCCCCTACGTATTGAGAAGTAATCTGACGTGCCAATGCTTGACGTACATACTCAGTTAATATATCGGCATCACTCGTTAACTTTGCATAGTCTGCTAGCGTTTCAAAAATAATTGGTAAGTTTCGCACTGAAACATTTTCTCGTAGAAGTTTACCTAGTACTTTTTGAATTTCTCCAGTCGATAATGGAGTAGGTGTCAACTCTTCAACTAAAATTGGATGCGTTTCACGTAAATGATCGATTAGCTGCTTCGTCTCTTGACGACCAAGTAATTCATAAGCATTTGCACGAATCATTTCCGTTAAGTGAGTCGACACAACGCTCGGTGGGTCAACTACTGTGTAGCCAAACATTTCAGCATCCTCTTTCACTTGCTCCGTAATCCATTTTGCAGGTAGGCCAAATGACGGTTCAACTGTGTCAATTCCTTCGATGGAATCATCATCTCCTGGACTCATTGCTAAATAATGATCAAGCAGAAGTTCACCACGTGCCATTTCATTACCCTTTATTTTAATTCGATATTCATTTGGTTGTAATTGAATATTATCGCGAATACGGACAACCGGAATGACAATCCCTAATTCTAATGCTAACTGTCGACGTATCATAATGACTCGATCTAATAAATCGCCACCTTGAGCAGCATCTACTAACGGTATTAAACCATAGCCAAATTCAAACTCGATTGGATCCACATTTAATAAATTCACAACATTTTCAGGGCTCTTCATGCCGTCTGTTGCCACTTCTTCCTCAATTTCAAGTAATTCTTCTTCATCCTCTGGTTTTTTATGGTCCATCATATAAGCACCAGCAATTAGCGAACCACCAATTGGAAGTGTTATCCAGAGGGGGATAGGTGTGAAAAATCCAAGTAAAAGTATTGTTCCACCCGCTACATAAAGCAGTTTTGCTTGAGCAAATAACTGTCCTGTAATATCTTCACCAAGACTACCTTTAGAAGATGCACGCGTTACGACAATCCCTGTCGCTGTAGAGATCAGTAGCGCGGGAATTTGTGAGACAATACCATCCCCAACCGTTAACTTAGAAAAATGATTTGCTGCCTCTGCAAATGGAAGCCCCATCTGCACAACACCGATGATGATACCAAATAATAAGTTGATAATAACCATGACCATTGAGGCAATGGCATCCCCTTTTACGAATTTTGTGGCACCATCCATCGCTCCGTAGAAGTCCGCTTCACCCGCTACTTTCTCGCGTCGTTCACGAGCTTCCCGCTCAGAAATAACTCCTGCATTTAAGTCAGCATCAATACTCATTTGTTTACCCGGCATCGCATCAAGCGTGAAACGTGCTGCTACTTCCGCTACACGCTCCGCTCCTTTTGTAATAACGATAAACTGAATTAACACAAGAATTAAGAATACAACTAAACCAACTAGTACATTCCCGCCGACTACGAAATCACCAAACGTTTCAACAACAGAACCTGCATCACCCTTCGCTAAAATGGCACGTGTTGTTGAAACACTCAGTCCGAGTCGGAACAAAGTTAACAATAAAATAACTGAAGGAAAAATAGAAAAGTCTAATGCTTCCTTCATACTCATTGCTGTCAACAGTACTATTAATCCTAATGTAATATTAATGACGATTAAGAAACTTAACATCCACGGAGGAAGAGGGATGATGAGCATCGCAACGATTAAAATAACCGCACCTAATACCCCTATATCGCGAACTTTCATTTGTGTCCCTCCTACTAAAAGCTTTAAATTTTCCGCTTAATTCGATAAACATAAGCAAGCACTTCTGCTATTGCTTTGAAAAACTCTTCTGGTACTTGATCACCAATTTCTACTTGATCGTACATTGCTCGTGCTAATGGTCTATTTTCAACCATAACCACATCATGTTCTTTCGCAATCAGTTTAATTTTTTGAGCAATAAAGTCTGTACCCTTAGCAACGATGCGTGGAGCATCCATACTTTCCTCATCATATTTGATGGCAATCGCATAGTGAGTTGGGTTTGTTATGACAACATCGGCGTTTGGAATCTCTGACATCATTCGACGCATCGCCATTTCGCGTTGGCGTTGTTTGATTTTCGATTTTATCAGCGGATCGCCCTCACTATTTTTATATTCATCTTTAATGTCTTGCTTAGACATTTTAAGATTTTTTTCGTAATCATGTTTTTGATACATCCAGTCTAAAAGGGATACACATAGTAAGACGAGCGAAGCAGCAATCCCCATGATACCAACAAGCTTACCCACTGTAATGAGAGTCATCCATGGGCTTTTAAAGGATAACGCCAAAACTTCCGGCAAATTCGTCCAAACGATAATTGTCGTAACGCCACCTATGAAGCTAATCTTTAATACTGATTTGAGAAGCTCTATAATGGCTTTAACAGAAAATATTTTTTTCAACCCTTTGATCGGGTCCATTTTTTTTAAATCAAACTTCATCGGCTCTAATGTGAATAGGAAACCGAACTGTAGGAAGTTACCTGCTAATGCTCCAACAAATGCAATTCCCATTATTGGGACAACAATAAAAGCCATTTGCACTAATGTTTCTGTAAATAGGTGCATCACACTATCAATTGTTAGTGTTTCTACGCGAATGTTATGAATAAAAGTTTGCCTGAAAAAAGCTAAAAGATCGTCTCGCATTGAACCCGCAAAGAAGAATAAAAAGATAAATACCATGAGCATGACAATTGCACTGGAAATATCCTGACTTTTGACAACCTGTCCTTTTTTTCGAGCATCTTGTCGTTTTTTAGGCGTCGCCTTTTCCGTTTTTTCTCCCGCAAAATACTGTAAATCTAAATCTAGCAGTAGCAACATTTTACCCACCACCTAAAATAGCCATTAAATCACGCATAGCATAAATCATAATTGAAAGAAGCTTTTGAATAACTTGAATCATTACAGCCATCATTGTGAACAACACTAGAAAACTAACGCCTATTTTAATAGGAAAACCGACAACAAAAATATTTAATTGTGGTACAGTTTTCGCTGTGATACCTAGTGCTAAATCAACTAAAAATAAAGTTGCTACAACAGGAGCAGCCATTTGAAAGGCAATCGCAAAAACAGCCGTAAATGTTGTGATGATAAACTCGATATAATTGTCATTTGCGAAATTAGGAAATCCTTGATTCATCGGTAAGAATTGATAACTATAATAAATTCCATCAAGAATCATATGATGTCCATTTATAGCTAGAAGGAACAGTAATGCTAGCGAATTAAAAAATTGTCCTATCAATGGACTTTGTGCGCCTGTTTGCGGGTCAATAATGTTGGCAATGGCAAAACCCATCTGAAAATCTATAAAGCTTCCGGCAATTTGAATTGCCGACATGATGATATAAGCAACTAGACCAAGTAACAGCCCAATGAGCGCTTCTTTCATCACTAAAAGTATGTAATCACCATTAAATACAAATGGTTCGACGTCAATCGTGTAGTACATCATCCAAGCTAAAACTAATGCGAGCGTTATTTTAACTTGTGGCGGAATCGTTCTGTACGAGAAAAAAGGCACCGTGACAAAAAATGCCGATACGCGCACAAGTACTAATAAGAAAACCGTAAAATGCGGGATTAATTCATTCATCTACTCACCCTATATAACGCGTTAAATTCTCAAAAATGTCTCTCGCATAGCTAGTCACTTGTGATAACATCCAAGGACCGAAAAATACGATGGCTGCTAATACAGCGACGATTTTTGGAACGAATGCTAAAGTTTGCTCTTGAATCGATGTTGTTGCCTGAAAAATACTTACCGCTAAACCAGTGATTAAAGCAACTAATAGTAGCGGACCGCTTGTTAGAAGGATAATCATAATGGCACGCTCTGCAATTGAAATAACCAATTCACCTGTCATACTGTATCATCCCCTAAAAACTTTGTAGTAATGATTTCATCACAAGATACCAACCATCAACGAGTACAAATAATAAAATCTTAAACGGCAATGAAATCATAACCGGTGGTAACATCATCATCCCCATCGACATTAGAGTACTTGCGACAATCATGTCGATTACTAGGAATGGAATAAAAATCATAAAACCAATTTGAAACGCTGTTTTAATCTCACTCAATGCGAAAGCAGGTACGAGCATCGTAAGGGGAATTTCTTCTACAGATGCTGGTTTTTCTGCTTTATTATACGTTAAGAATAAATCAAGATCCTTTTGTCTTGTATGCTTACTCATAAACTCTTTAAACGGCTCACTGGCCCGATCATACGCCTCTTCAATGCCAATTTCCTCAGAAAATAATGGCTGTAATGCCTCTTTATTGACCTCTTGAAATGTTGGGGCCATGATAAAGAAAGTTAAAAACAAGGCAAGACCTACAATGACCTGGTTCGGTGGCATTTGCTGTGTAGCTAACGCAGTACGAACAAACGATAACACGATCACTATTCGTGTAAACGATGTCATCAAAATTAAAATACTCGGTGCCAGTGAAAGAACTGTTAACAGCAAGAGAAGCTTCACAGCACTAGAGACATTTGTTGGGTCGCTGTTGGAAAAAACACTGATTACATCATTCATTTATCATCATTCTCCTTTTGCTTCCATCTCTCTAGTTCTTCACTGCGCTCCTGTTTAATTTCGGAAATCTTTTTTTCGAACAGCTCACCAAAAGAGTTTTGTTTTTGCTGTACTGATGCACTCTCATTATTTTTTTTCTTAAACTTAGATAATACTTCTGCAATATACGGTGATGTTGCTGCAAGTTCTTGTCGTTCATTATATAGCGCTAAAAGTGTTGCAACTTCATCCGGATCAGTAATTTCACGTAATAGCTGGACATCCTCACCGACCCCAACTAAATAGAGTGTTTTACCTACTTGTAATAGTTGTACCGACTTTTGGGCACCTAACGATAAACCGCCTAAATTTTGTACTAATTGATTACGTTGAAAGTTTAAATTTCTTTTATTTAAAAACTTCATTAATCCATAAAATAAAGCTACAACAAAAATAAGCGCCAAAACCATTTTTATGTATTCCCACGCAGACATGTCTCCAGCCGCTTGTATATCTGAATCTTTCTTAGCAGCTGGAGTAATATCTTCTTTACAATCTCCTTTTTTGATGCAGTCGCTAACAGAATTCGTGTTAGATTCTGCATATACAGAAGTCGTTGTAGGGTACAAAAACAGGAAGGATACAAGAAATGCGAAAACCATCGTTAGACGAAATGATTTTAACATTTGCATTCAATCATCCTAGAGCTTTTTGAATCGCTTCAATTACACGATCAGCTTGGAAAGGTTTAACGATAAAGTCTTTCGCACCAGCTTGAATTGCATCGATTACCATTGCTTGTTGTCCCATTGCTGAACACATAATGACAGTTGCATTTGGATCTGAACCCTTAATTGCTTTAAGAGCTGCAATACCGTCCATCTCTGGCATTGTAATATCCATTGTTACTAAATCTGGCTTTAATTCGTTGTACTTTTCAACAGCCTGTAAACCATCCGCTGCCTCCCCAACAACTTCAAACCCATTTTTCGATAAAATATCCTTGATCATCATGCGCATGAATGCAGCATCGTCTACAATCAAAATTCTTTTAGACATGGTTAACTCCTCCAATTGAAACTATCTTAAATTATTTAAACGCTCTGCTTGACTTAAAACATCTGTAATGCGGACACCGAAGTTTTCATCAATAACAACGACTTCACCTTTAGCGATTAAACGGCTATTAACTAAAATATCAACTGGTTCACCAGCTAATTTATCTAGTTCAATAATCGAACCACTAGATAGTTCTAATATCTCTTTTACAGAACGCTTTGTACGTCCTAACTCTACAGTAACTTGCAATGGAATATCAAGTAGCATATTTAAATTTCTAGCTTCAGATTGCGAGATAACATTCGGATCAAAACTAGCAAACTGTGCTTGTTGAACATTGACCGGTTGAACAGGTCTTGTTGCTTGCGGAATCTGTTGTTGCTCTTGATACATTGGTTGCTGCACCGGCGCTGGCTGCTGTTGATATACTGGCTGTGCAGGCGGTGGTGTTACAGGTGCTTGTGGTGGCACAGGCGCTTGTGGTTGGACAGGCGACGGCGCTACTGGCGCTTCAGGTGCTAGTGTTGCAGCCACAGGTTCCTCAATTGATTGTGTTTCTCCTAATAGAGATTTAACAATGTTTTGACTAAATTTCAGCGGTAATAATTGCATTATATTCGAATCAATTAAATTACCAATTCTCAATCTGAACGATACTTTTACGAGTAAATCATCTTCAGGAATGTTTTCTCGTCCTTCATTTTGAGAAATATTCATTAAATCAATAGTAGGTGGCGAAATATCCACTTTTTTATTAAATACTGTCGACATTGAAGTAGCCGCAGAACCCATCATTTGATTCATAGCTTCTTGCACGGCACTTAGCTGAATTTCACCTAAGTCTGGTTTCGGATTTAAGCCATCTCCACCTAACATTAAATCAGCAATAATCGCTGCATCGGATTGCTTAATAACGAGTAAATTCATACCTGTTAATCCGATTGTATATTCAACCTGTACGGCTACATAAGGATGAGGAAATTCCTCTTCTAATTTATTACGGTTAATCATTGAAATACTTGGGGTAGTAATATCTACTTTTTGCCCTAATAACGCTGAAAGCGCTGTGGCAGAGCTACCAAACGATATATTTCCTACCTCACCTAACGCATCTTGGGCAAACGAATCGAGGTAATCCTCTACTCTTATATCATTATTATCCTCATTTGCAGAAGCTTCAGTGCCGCTGTTTTTATCTTCCAACGTTTCGCCCCTTAATAACGCTTCAATTTCTTCTTGGGAGAGCATTTCATCACTCATCTTCGTCTCCTCCTTTCAAAGGGTCGATAATCTGGATTGCTAATTTTTTACCTTGTTTTCCTGGCTGAACGGTAAATTTCGGTAATGTTCCTACTTTTAATAGTAGTGGATCTTCAATTTTTTGTTCTAATTGAATGACATCTCCAATCTGCATTGTGAGGAAATCCTCAATGGTAATGTCGGTAATACCTAGTTCAACAGAAACCGGTAGTTGGGCCTGTTTCACACTTGTTTCAAGCATTTTTGTTTGCTCTGGAGACATCTCTTTTGTATTTGCCTGCATCCAGTAGCGAACAGAAAGATTTGGAACAATAGGTTCCAATACAACATGCGGAATACAAATATTGATCATACCGCTTGTCTCACCGATTATCGTATTTAAGGAAATAACGACAACCGTTTCATTTGGCGAAATCATTTGTAAAAATTGAGGGTTGACCTCCAGCTCTACTAAAATTGGATCAATTTCCGCAACATTTTCCCATGCCTCGCGTAAATTGTCGAATGAACGCTCAAAAAGGTTTGTCATAATTTTAGTTTCAATTTCTGTTAAGTTATCCACATTACTATGACTCGCCCCACTACCGCCCATTAAACGATCTAACATAGAGTAGGCAATGTTTGGGTTTATTTCCATTAAGATATTACCATCTAATGGCGGCACTTCAAACACATTAATGAGTGTCATATTCGGAATCGAACGTACAAACTCTTCAAATGGTATTTGGTCCACTGATGCAACAGTAATCTGCACATAGCTTCTCAGCTGTGCAGAAAAGAAGGTTGTCAGTAATCGTGCAAAATTTTCATGTATTCGGGTCAAACTTCGGATTTGATCTTTTGAGAAACGTAGTGCTCGTTTAAAGTCATATACCTTAACCTTGCGCCCCTCGTCCTCTTTTTTTATGTCGTCCGCTGACATTTCCCCGGTTGATATTGCGGAAAGCAGCGCATCTATCTCGGATTGAGATAACACATCTCCTGCCATTTGCCCACCTCCATTTCAAGCAGTTTCTGTTTTATTGGGTGATGAAGGAGGTAAAATAAACTTCCTGAACTTCTCCCTCTTGCATCAATTCATTAATTTTTATTTTTAATGATTTTTGGAAGACTTGTTTACCTTGCTTACCTTCTAAATCTTTTTGCTCCATTTCGGAAAGCTCTTGAATAACAATATTTTTCACTTGGAAATCACGCTTCGTTAATTCAGCAGCAGCATCTTTACTTGATGTTTGAATTTTTAACGAAAAGCGTACAATTTTGTTATCAGCTAGATTTGTCGTAATTTCCGGAACTTCTACAGAAGCTTCTACGATTTCATCAATAGTTGGCTCAAGAGAGCCTGCTGGCTTATTAAATTGGGTATATAACACAAAACCAATACCCCCGATAAGTATGATTGCTACTAGTACGATGATAATCATCGTTAACGCTTTGTTATTCTTCATCTTCTTCACCTCGTAGATGCGGGTTTGATAGTATTTGTATATTTTTATAAAAGGCTGTTACCTTTTGTCGCACCTCATCTTCACTCTGTAAAACAATGATTTTGGTTCCAGTCGTTAATGTAATGGTCGTATCTGGAAAAGATTCGACCGTTTCTATGTATAAAGCATTCAATGTAAATGCTTTGCCATTTAAACGTGTTAGTTCAATCATTGAAATAGGGCCGGGTCTAGCACGAGAGCCGGCCCGACCCTCCCTCATATGAAATTATGTTTTTAGTTTTGAGCACTTTGTCATCTTAATCGGTATTTTCTTTACCTACATATTAAGTATTTATCTCATATTAAAACTTAGCGTTTTAAATTCACAAGCTCTTGAAGAATTTCATCAGAAGTTGTGATAATACGTGTATTTGCTTGGAAACCACGTTGTGCCACAATCATTTCAGTAAACTCCTCAGAAAGGTCGACATTGGACATTTCAACGTAGCCAGATTCAATACCACCAATCCCACCTACAGTTCCTACTTGAGCGTATGGTTCTCCAGAGTTAGCTGTTGGTTGGAAGTAATTCCCTCCAACTTTTTGAAGACCGCCCGCATTTGGGAACTTCGCGAGTATAAGTTGACCTGCATATTGTTCGTCACCTTTATAGTCTACATACGTAACTGTACCATCTTGACCAATAGACATTGATTGCGCTGTTGTTGGGATACGAATCGGTGAAATTTCAGTTGCGAAATCCATATCCTCTGCGATATTACCATCTATATCAGCTAGTCCATTCGCTGCTTTTTGTTCGTCAGCTGCAGCACCATCGATTGAATCGCCATCAGCAGAAATCGATAACTCATCACTTGCGTGACCTACTAAATATTTACCATCAGCGTTCACTAAATATCCATTTCTATCCATATAAAAATTACCGGCACGTGTATAGAGAATATTGCTGTAACCCTCTGCATCTAGTGCCCCCTCTTCATCAGGTGCACCATTTGCATCCCCTACCATGAAGAAACCATCACCAGCGATAGCTAAGTCTAAATTACGAAAAGTTGATTGTAGTGAACCTGAACCGTGTATTGTATCGATTGCAGCAAGTTGTGAGCCTAAACCGATTTGTTTAGCATTAACACCACCACGAGTTTGAGTAGGTGAAGAGGCACCTGCTTGCGTTTGAGAAATTAAATCTTTAAATACGACACGCCCCTTTTTAAAGCCGTAAGTATTTACATTAGCAATATTATTCCCAATTACATCTAGCTTCGTTTGGAAGTTTTTTAAACCTGAAATACCAGAATACATAGAACGTAACATAATGTCGTTCTCCCTTCGTCTTTTAATTGTGTGCCTCTATCAATCAGCACACCTAGGCCTCCTATTACAGGTCCAGCCCTTACAGCACGATTGTGCCATCAATATTTGTAAATATTTGCTGCTTTGCCTCCGTGCGGTCCATTGCTGTAATGACAGTTGCGTTTTTAGCACTGACAATTAAAGCTGCTTGATCCATCAAGACTAATGGTTGTTTGACACCTTTTGAGTGCGCTTCAAATACCTTGTCCGATACAACCTGCCATTCTTGTTCAGTAATCGCAATATTACGCTGGATAATCCGTTCATGCGCATGCTTGCTCACTTTTAGTTCTTGTTGCTTAGTAGCCTCCTGTAAATGGGCTTTAAACGATTGCTGTGATTTTATTGGCGTAGGTTGTGTCTGGCGAATGGATGGATGCAATGGTACACGATGTATTGAAAACTGATCCATCATTCTTCTCCACCTTTATTCGCTTATTTCGGTAAATTCTTTTTGTGTTAATTTTTTGTCATTGTCTAATACGTAATAGATAACGCCATCTTTACTCGAAACAGAAACAATACGCGCTTGTAGTTCTTGCTCGCCGTCTTTATAGGTAACTTTTTTACCAATTAGCTTGCTTGCTTGCACAAGAGGAGATTCTTTTTCAGTAGTGTTACCATTCGAATCCGTTCCTGTACCGCCTAAAATTGCCGAGATATTGCCAGGTGTTATTTCCTTACCATCAGCTAATACGAATACTACAGCTCCGTCAACAAATTTTAATGATTCAATAATGCCCGTTCCTTCGTTGACTATAGAATTACCTTTTTCATCCTTCTCATCCGTTCCCTCACGCCACTTTACTTCCTTACCAACAAATGTTGTATAACTCATAAGCTGTGTTTGTTGCTGTGAGGCAAGTAATAATTCCATCGCTTTTGTCATATTTTGCATTTGCTCTAAAGAAGAGAATTGTGCCATTTGAGAAATGAATTCACGGTCGTCCATAGGGTTCGTTGGATCTTGATTTCGTAATTGCGTAATTAGTAATTGTAGAAAAGCATCCTTACCTAGTTCGCTATTACCCGTTTCCCTAACTGGCTTCTTATAATTCTTATAGTAAAAGTCATCGGTTATTTTTCCAGTCATTTTATCAGTCGTTGTATCTGCCACTCCTACACCTCCTCACTTATTAGATAGTCATTAAAGGTCTTACCTTCATCGTCATCGTCGTTTTTTTGCTCCTCCTCATCTTGCTGTTGTTGCTTGAAGAAATTATTGAAGAAGCTTTGGTCGCGTTGTTGGCGATCTGCGTCTTGCAATGATTGAGCAATATCGAGACGATCCACTTGAATATTTTGCTGTACAAAGGCTTGCTTTAATTGATGCGCCTGACTATCAAGTAATTCACGACCTTGAGCTGTTGAAGCGAGTAGACGGGCTGTCAGGACACCGTCATTTTGCACAAGTTCGATACGAATTGTTCCTAGATTTTCTGGATACAATTTCAATGTTAAGCGCGTAATACCTTGTGCATTAGAGATTTGAGCTCTGTTGATAATTGCTTGCATCTCTTTCAATAATGCCTCAGATTGTGCTGGTTTTGCAGCCGGCAATGTTACTTGGAACGTGTCTGCTTTTGTTTGGACTGTATTAGAAGTCACCATCTCATTAGCACTTGTGTCTGTCTGTTTTGTAACTTGAACTTGTTGAACTATTTTCTGAAAGCCTTGTAACGGAAGTGTTACGGTTGTTTTAGTTGTTACTTGCTGTTCAGATAGAGTCGTCTCTACTTGTGTTTGCATCGTTGTCAGAAGACTCTTGATGTTAGTTAGCACGTTTTCTTGTGAAGCTGTTAAGTCTGTTTTTTGTCCAACTAGCTGCGCTAACTTTAACACTTGAAGCAAGGGCGCTACTTCTTTTGGTGTCACTTGTCCTTCACCTTGTAAAGCTGCTACGATTTGCGTTTGAAGCACAGGTGCCTGAGCGTCTACTATTGCTAGAAGCTCCCATATATCTCTTGCTTCTTTATCCTCTCCTAGCAACTGTTGCACTAATTTTTGAAGTTGCTCAGTATCAATCCCCAATGCATCCATTAAGTGATCAAGATTTAACATTTCATCTATTGCAACAGCTTTGCCTTCTTCACCAATTTGAAGCATTAACAAGCCATCGTCGTGTGGAATACCTAGTACATCTAGTACATCTCCTATAGATTCAGCATTTAAAACTGCTGCTAAATCAGAGGTATCTTTTGTATCAGTTGACTGTGTATGCTGCTGTATTTGGTTTGAAGAAGAAATAACCTTTCCAAAAACAGACCCAAACGTTGCTAAATTATCTTTGTTCGACGGTCCATTTGCTTTCACATTGGAATCGCCTGATGTTGAAGGCTTTGTAGCGGCGTTTTTAGTTGGTATAGCCTTAGACATCATTTGCATCATTGCTACATCCATCATTTCACCTCCTTTCAGATGTTCTTATTGTTTAGCCATCATTTCTGTATATTTCGCTGCATCTTGTGGATCCATTTTTTCAAGAATCGCTGCTAATTTATCTGGCTTTAAATTTGTTAAAATACGAAGTGCTTCCGTATCACTCATTTTAATAAGAACTGGCGCTGCTGCTTTAGGGGACATCTTATCGTATGTTTTTAAAATATCATTAAAATCACGCTTTACGTCACTTTGCTCCCTATTTAACTTTTCAACTTCGAATTTCAGCTGTTCATTTTCTGTCGTTAACTTTTCTTTTTCAGTTGTTGCCGTATCCATCTTTTTTTGTAGCTGCACGATTTCTGCTTCTTTTTCTTGTATTTCAGCCTGTAAATTTACAACCTTCGAACCATTATTCACGACAGCATCTTTTGCTTGTTGTTCTTCTGAAGGAACGAATGGTAAGCTTTGAACTGCCTTCTTCCCTAAATCAAAGACATTCGTATTCATTAGGGTTGCAACAACAAGTAGAACTGCGGCTACAAACATGATAGGTATTACAAACCATGTAAAAAACTTTCGAAGGCCTCCTGATTTACGTTTAGGCGGTTGTTCTACTAATTCCGTTTTAAGTCGATTATCTTTTTTTGCCATGAAATCACCTGATTTCTCTCTTGTTATACGTAAGCGATGAAATCTCATCTAAAAAAATGCCTTCGATACGATCCTGCTCTTGCTGGAATACTTTTAAATCTTTTTCTCGCATTTTTTCAAATTTACGTACTTCCAAGTTTTTTTCTAATAATTTTTCTTCGTGCCAATTCATTTTTGCACGAGCTTGAACAACTTTCTGCTGTACATCAACAATTGTTTTTTCGAGGCTATCAATAAATCGTGCATAATGATGTACCTCCTCTATTGATGAACCTACAGCTAAACGCTCCTGCTGAAACTCTATTAAATCTTCCTTCTTTTTTAACAAATCATATAGCTTAGTTGCTACTTCTTCAAAAGAACGTACGGATTCTTTATAAGCTATTTCTGTTTCATTTTTTTCCTGCTCTCGAATGGTTAACACTTTTTCAAAACGATATTTATAATTTACCACCCTAATGTCCACCACCGTTCGATGATAATGAAATTAACTCATTCATACTTTCCTCAAGGGTCACTTTATCTAAATAGCCCTGTTTTAAATAAGCGGTAATGAGAGGTTCATAGTAAATCGCTTCATCAATTTCTTTTGACGTTCCTCTCTTATAAGCACCGATATTAATTAGATCTTCCGACTTGTCATATGTATAATAGAGCTCCCTTAATCGTTCCGCAGCTTTTTTGTGCTCTGGTTCTGCCACATGATTCATCAAACGACTGACACTTTTTAACACATTAATAGCTGGATATTGACCTTTATTGGCAAGGTTTCGATCAAGGACTATATGACCATCTAAAATCCCTCGAACAGTATCTGCAATTGGCTCATTCATATCATCACCATCTACTAATACTGTATAAAAGGCAGTAATAGAGCCTTTCTCATTAGTACCTGTGCGCTCTAATAATTTAGGTAAAATCGCAAAAACAGATGGTGTGTATCCTTTTTGAGCTGGTGGTTCACCTGTCGCAAGACCGATCTCACGCTGTGCCATAGCAACACGAGTTACAGAGTCCATCATCAACATGACATTTAAGCCACGATTTCTAAAATATTCGGCAATCGCTGTTGCGGTAAAGGCTCCCTTAATTCGCATAAGCGCAGGCTGATCAGAAGTGGCGGCAACAACTATCGAACGACTTAAACCCTCTGGACCTAAATCTCGCTCTATAAACTCACGAACCTCACGACCACGCTCTCCAATTAGTGCGATTACGTTTAAATCCGCTTGTGTATTTCGCGCAACCATACCGAGCAATGTACTTTTCCCGACCCCAGAACCTGCGAAAATACCAACACGTTGTCCATTACCCACTGTAAGCATGCCATCAATTGCTTTCACACCTACTTCAAGTCTTTCATTAATAGGTGGGCGTGTTAGTGGATTTGGTGGGTCCTGCTCTGTTGGAACTGACATTAATCCTTTCGGTAATACAGTTCCATCTATTGGATTTCCCATAGAATCAAGTACCTTACCGATTAGCTCAGGGCCAACTTTTACCTCAAGTGGTGCCCCTGTACCTTCGACTAGACAGCCAATTGATATTTCTCGAAGGGAGGTAAAAGGCATTAAGACAACAATTTCATCTTTGAAGCCTACAACCTCTGCCAAGATAATTTGAGGACCGTTTTTAGAAGTTTCCACATAAATTTTACAAACGTCACCAATGGAACTATCTGGACCTTGCGACTCAATCATCAAGCCGACAACTCTAGTTACTCTACCAAACTTTTTAAAGGTTGGTATTTGAGGAATTTGTTCGATTAATTGAGCCGTTTTCATCTAGATCATTCCTTACTTTCTAATATTTCATGTAACTTCAATCTTAGTTCGTTTAATTGCTCATCAATACTTACAACAATACGACCATGATTTGTTTCAATATAGCAATCTGTTTCATTTTCTAAATCCTCATTTACAAAAATCATAAATGGTACGTCAGGTGGGAACATTTCAGCTAGTTCATCACGATTAGCAGTAATTATTGCATAGTAAGTAGGGGAAACATAGATTTTTATTTCTTTCATTTCTCTTGCTTCTTTAAGTCCTCTACGAACGATTGACGCAAATAATTCGTTGTCTCGCTCTAAAGATGCATCAATAATTCGCTCTGCGGCGGTTAAGCCTAGCTCTAAAATAATCGACTCCTGATCTTCAATATATTTTCGAGCATTCTCCCCCGCATGAATAATTATTTCATTGGCCGTTTGGAGAGATTGTGCCATCGCTTCATTCGCCTTGTTTGTCCCATCCTCATAGCCTTGACCAAATCCTTCATCATAAGCTTCTTGCACTCGATTAGGTCGTTCTTCTTCCCAACCTTGCTTTAAATGTTCCATTTCCTGGAAAAACATTTGTTTTTCTTGCTCAAAAGCCTCACGTTCTGCCTGTAAAGCAGCTCTAGCCTCTGCAAGTAAGCGCTCGCGTTCTTCTAGCACTTCTTCCATAGTAATTTGTTTTTGAGGTGGAATTTCTCCATTTTCTATCTCATGCAACTCAAACATTTCACGGATTTGAATCTTTTTGACATGATCACCATTGGACTGTGTGTGTACAGAACGGATGATTCTAGACAATGACGTCATCTCCTCCACCACGTGCAATAATAATCTCACCCGCATCCTCTAAGCGACGAATAACCGCAACAATTCGAGATTGCGCTTCTTCTACGTCACGCAGACGAACAGGACCCATAATTTCCATTTCTTCTTTAAATGTCTCAGCCATACGTTGTGACATATTGCGGAAAATAATATCTTTTACTTCTTCACTTGAAACTTTCATCGAAAGCAATAAGTCTTCATTTTCACAATCACGAATAACACGTTGTATCGAGCGATTGTCGAGCGTAACAATATCCTCGAATACAAACATACGTTTTTTGATTTCTTCTGCAAGCTCTGGATCTTGAATTTCGAGTGCATCGAGAATCGTTTTTTCCGTTTGTCGGTCTACACCATTTAACACTTCAACAACTGCATCAACGCCACCCGTTTCAGTGTAATCCTGTGTCACAGTCGATGATAATTTACGCTCTAAAACAGATTCAATTTCACTAATAACTTCTGGTGAAGTTGATTCCATTACAGCAATACGTTTAGCAATATCAGCCTGTACTTCCTGTGGCAATGAAGATAAAATAACACCCGCTTGCCCTGCCTCTAAATAAGAGAGGATAAGGGCAATTGTTTGTGGATGTTCATTTTGAATAAAGTTAAAAATTTGTGCTGGATCAGCTCTACGCGCAAAGTCAAAGGGACGCACTTGTAAAGAAGATGTTAGACGATTAATAATTGTTTGCGCCTGTTCTACACCAAGTGCTTTCTCCAATACTGTCTTCGCGTACCCAATACCACCCTGTGTAATATAATCTTGCGCAAGTGCGATATTGTGGAATTCTTCAATAATTTCCTCTTTAACATTTGCTTCTACTTTTTTTACGCTCGAAATTTCTAATGTTAAACGTTCAATTTCTTCTTCTGTTAAATGTTTATAGACAGAAGCTGAAACCTCAGGCCCTAATGAAATTAACAAGAGAGCGGCCTTTTGTTTTCCTGTTAATTCCTTATCTTTCTTGGACACAGCCGAACCTCCTAGTTAGTCTTCCGCAATCCAACTACGCAGTAACTTCGCAAAATCGTCTGGCTTTTCTTTTGCCATTTTTTCAAGTTGCTTACGACGCATTGTAGCTTCCGTTTCAATTTCTTCATTTATATCTTCAATCATTAGTTCTTCTTGTTCATCTAGGATACTAAGCTCTTCTTCTTCCTGTGCACGTTTACGAGAACGGACAATGAAGAAGGCAAGCAATACGATGACAGCGAGTAATATGCCGCCGATTACCCAAACCCACCATGGAATAACAGATTTTTCGCTAGCCGTCTCTGTTGCTTTACCATTTAAAGGATGCACTGAAACAGCTACTTTTTCATCGATTTGATCTTGAGTAAGTTCAGCTGCTACATCTTTCGAAATCGTCGTACGCACAATAGTACTTAAAATTTGTTGGATGTCCTCACGAATCCCATCTGGTAATGTTGCTGCGTCAGTTGCTGTTGGCGGTTCAACAATTACTTGGATACCTATATCTTGAACTTTATATGGTGCCTCTTGGATCTCTTTGCGTATACGGTTTACGTCATAATTAATTGTTGCTTCGGTATGCTCAGAATCCCCGTTACCCATGGTACCTTCGTTATAAGTGGTAAAGTTATCTGTTGTCGTTTCAGCCTCAGGTGTACCAGTAGCCGCAGCTGTACCAGAATATTGATCCGAAATACGTTGAGCACTAATTTCTATTCCTGCCATATTCTCTTCGTCAACCGGTGTAACTAGGTTTTCTTCACGATTTTCTTTTTTGAAATCAATGTCTGTTGTCACAGAAACTATTACTTTGTCTTGTCCCATTAGTGTACCTAGCATATTTTGAACTTGACGTTGTAGATCGCGCTCAACCAATTTCTTCGCTTGTAACTGACCTTCAGCTGTCGTTGTTGAAGCTCCATCAGTAGTTGCGGCATGTAGATCAAAGTACTCAGAAAATTGGTTAGAAATAACAATATCGTCCGTCTTTAAATTCGGAACACTTTTGGCAACTAGATTGTACATAGTAGTAATTTGTTGTTCTGTAAATTTATAGCCAGAGTCAGTATTCAAAACAATAGATGCTGTCGCATCTTCTTTAACATCCTTTAAGAAAACTCCCTCTTCTGGAACGTTGATCATTACCTTTGCATCTTTTACACCATCTAGATTTTTAATGAGCTTTGCAACTTCTGTTTCGGTTGCTGCTTTTTTTAATAGATTGAACTCATTATCCGTCATACCAAATCCAGAGCCCTTTGCAAAAGAGTAATCAATCGACCCTGTTTGCGGATATCCGTCCGATGCCAACTGTACTAACAATGAATCAACTTGTTCTTCAGGTACTAAAATCGATGTCCCTCCCGGTGCAAGTTCATATTTTACACCTTTGGTATCTAACTCTTCCTTCACTTGTCCGATTTCTCTTGTCGATAAATCCTTATAAAGTGGTACATATGTAATTTTTGTAGCAAAAAGTGTAATAACAGCAGCAAGTGCTATAACCCCTACCACTGAACCAATCATTACAATTTTTTGTTTTTTACTACGACTTGTCCAAAATTGGCTGGTGTCGTTTTTTATTTTCGTCAATCGTTCATTCATTATGAATCCTCCGGTTATAGTGAACAACCTATCCATCTAATAATTCGCGAAAACAGTGATATCCCATAACATTCAATCATTATTATCACCATATCGGGTTGATTTCCGTTTCGACTAGGAGCGTCCGATAAACCATTTGGGGCAATCAGGATGTTGGTCACGAAGGCATGATCACAAGACGTGATGCTTTTTGCCTTCGTTTTTCTATCGTCTCACTTCAAGGCTATCACCTTCTGTAACGTGAACGTGATCCCTAAGGAGACACCCAACCTCCACATCAATCATTCATTTAAAATATGGGATATATTCTTTACTTCAATTGTGCTTATTCAAATAAAGTTAGACACTCATACGCATTATTTCTTGGTAAGCTTCAATCACCTTATTGCGAACTTCAATTGTTGCATTTAATGTAATGCTCGCCTTTTGTGATGCAATCATCACTTCGTGCAACTCTACATCTCCACCATTAATTAACTTTTGAGTAAGGTTATCAGAAGTAATTTGTTGATCATTAACTTTCGAAATTGCTTCTTTTAAAGAGTTCGCAAAGCTCTGTTGTGCTTCATAAGGTGTCGTATTGAGTTTATTTGTTTCATTTACAACCTGCGTAGGTGTCATTTGTGCAACGGACGAAATTGTCATTATGTATCTTCCTTTCCTCTTATTTATCTTCCAATCTCTAAAGCCTTTGTCAGCATGGATTTATTTGCATTCAATACAGTTACGTTTGCCTCGTAGGAACGAGTAGCTGACATTAAATCTACCATTTCTTTTAATGGATCTACATTCGGCATGTTTACATAGCCATCTGCATTTGCATCTGGATGAGTTGGATCATACACAAGTTTGAAAGGTGTTTCACTATCTTCTTTTATTTGTGTAACTTTTACGCCGTTGCCAACACCACTTTTTGCGTTTTTGCCAAGTGCGGCATTAAAGAACTTTGAAAACTGTCCCTCTTGCGCTGTAAACGTCACAGACTTTCGACGGTACGGTTCCCACTCCCCATTCACTTGTCTAGCACGCGTTGTATCCGTGTTTGCCATATTTGAAGAAATGACATCCATTCGCAAACGCTGTGCTGTTAAAGCTGAGGCAGTGGTATTCATCCCATGAAAAATAGACATCTATTACTTACCTCCTTTAATAACCGTATTTAGAGTATTTAACTTACCGTTCATACGTTCAATTAATGCGTTGTAATAAATTTGATTTTCCGCAAGTTTTGCTTGTTCAGCATCCATATCTACGGCATTACCATTATTTCGATAACGTAAGCCATTCATATTATTCACACCAGGTGTTGATTGTCGAATCGCGAAATCATAATGTCTATTATCAGTACGATATGCCGAAATTGATATTTGTTGTTCTTTCTCCAACATATCTTTAAAACTTACACTTTTCGCCTTATAGTTCGGTGTATCGACATTCGCAATGTTATTAGCGATCGTTTTATGATTTAAAGTTGCATAGGAAAGTCCATTTTCCAGGCTACTAATAGTCCCTCCAAACATATCCAAAAAACTCACCTCATTTATGTACTTCTTATTTTATCCAATAATACAATTGTAATTAAGATGATACGTAGTGTCTATTGTCTTTTGTCACTTTCTAATAGTATAAATGCCCTATTTTTATTCATAAATAACCAGGACAATACTTCCGTATCCCTTGATTTTACTAGCTTCACACAACACAACTCACTACTAGTCATTTTACACTACTTTGACAGTGTTTACGGTTTTGGGATCTGTTTTATTCCATTTTATTACAAAATAACGGTAGACACAATGTCTAAATTAGAGTTCCTTTTTACTATTCAAATCTAAGTCTATAATATTGCATAAAATTCTGAATAGTGATTCTATACTGTCTTACAGGTAACAATTGGAGCATTTATTTTTTTTACTTATGCAAAAAGTAGTGCCTATACGAAAAGTCAAACTTAGGGATAAAGCAACGATATTAGAATCTAAGAGGGTTGAAAACTTACCTATAGAAAATGAGAAAAAGGATTAAAATATAGATGATTCCTCCCCCCTATTTAGTACTAAACCATAGTTCGACTTAATTTGAAGCAATGTTAACCAATCGCAAATTTCGTCGAATTACGAAAAAGTTCAAAAAGGCATCTGAATAAGATTATTCCAGATGCCTTCGTATTTCCAATGAAATTTATGTGTCATTTTATGTTTCACAATCAATTATACCCGGCATAATTGCGTCCGAAGGCTTTGGGCCAACAAATGTTTTCTGTGCGAAAGCGTAGTGTAACGTAGCGACAGCAACAACTGTTTTCTGTGCGAAAGCGCAGTGCTAACGTAGCGACAGCAACAACTGTTTTCTGTGCGAAAGCGCAGTGCTAACGTAGCGACAGCAACAACAGCACGATGTTGGTCACTCAGGCGTTTTCACAGGATGTGAATTCTTAGCCTAGGTTCCTCTGTTTCAGCGGGTGTTTGGCCACCCGCCGAAAGAAGTTAAATAAAGTATGACCCTTCACAAAACAAGGGGATGATTTTCATGCCATGAGTGCTTTCCAGGGAGTTTTACGTAAGAAAAGGTATAGCGACAGCCACAAAGGTCATATGTCGAATACACAATGCTAACGTAGAGAAGCGGAGGAAATGATCGACATTCGTCATAAGAAAGTAAGCAGCCTGGAACGGAAATATGAAAACCACAACATTCACAAAGATTTCCTTAGCCATTTTGTTTTTCTACACTATAAAAGGCATCTGGAATTCCAGATGCCTTAGACCGTCCCAATAGGACGCTTTATTATTTATTTCATTTTAATTTCAGCTAATGCATTTAAGAATTTATCGTTTAGTACTTTAATGTAAGTACCTTTCATACCTAGAGAACGAGATTCGATCACACCTGCAGATTCTAGTTTACGTAATGCGTTTACGATTACTGAACGTGTAATGCCAACTCGGTCTGCAATTTTTGAAGCAACAAGTAAGCCTTCATGGCCGTCAAGCTCTTCAAAGATATGTTCAATAGCCTCTAACTCACTATATGAAAGAGAATTGATTGCCATTTGTACAACAGCTTTGCTACGAGCTTCCTCTTCAATTTCCTCAGATTTCTCACGTAAAATTTCCATACCAACTACCGTTGCACCATACTCAGCTAAAATTAAATCATCATCCTCAAATTGTGAAGATAAGCGAGCAAGAATTAATGTACCAAGACGCTCACCACCACCAACAATCGGTACAATCGTTGTTAATGCATTTTGGAATAGCTCTTTGTTTTCAATTGGGAAAGCAGTATGCTCGTCATGAATATCTAGGTTTGAAGATGTTTCAGAAATTGTAAACAAGCTATGTGTATATTCTTCTGGGAATTGACGCTCTTCGAACATCTTTTTCATACGTTCGTTTTCAATTTGTTGGTGAATTGAAATGCCTAAAAGCTTTCCTTTACGGCTTACAATATAAACATTACTGTCGATAATATCCCCTAATGTATCTGCCATTTCTTTAAAGTTTACCGGTTTACCAGCAGATGCTTGGAGCATCGAGTTAATTTTACGCGTTTTTTCTAATAAATTCATTATATGTTCCTCCTATAAATAATCCGAAGAGTATTTTCCTAATATTCTAAATGTTTTTTCAACTGATTGAAACTATTCAGCCTTATCTTACAATATAAACTGTGACAAATCTTTGTTTTTTACTATACCCGCAAGTTTTTGATCTACATATGCAGCTGTGATTGGAATATTTGCAGGTGCAATTTCAGCAGCTTCAAACGATAATTCTTCTAATAAGCGTTCTAAAATTGTGTGCAAACGTCGAGCTCCAATATTATCAGTCTCCTGATTGACCTCAGTTGCAATTTCCGCAATTCGTTCAATCGCGTCTTCCGTAAAGTTTATTTCCACGCCCTCAGTTTCTAATAATGCCTTGTATTGCAAAATAAGTGATTGAT
Organism: Lysinibacillus sp. NPDC059133; assembly: GCF_042755925.1. Classification (NCBI taxonomy): domain Bacteria; kingdom Bacillati; phylum Bacillota; class Bacilli; order Caryophanales; family Bacillaceae; genus Lysinibacillus; species Lysinibacillus sp. NPDC059133. Next base: position 46,218 of record NZ_JBHZDH010000018.1, read on the forward strand.
CCGGCTCTTGCAAAATACGGACAAAATCTTGTTTCGTTAATTTTTCAAGCTCCACTCGAATCGGGAATCGACCTTGCAATTCAGGAATTAAATCTGATGGCTTCGACATATGAAATGCTCCAGCAGCAATGAAAAGCATAAAGTCAGTTTTTACAGCACCGTACTTTGTCGTTACAGTAGAACCTTCAACAATTGGCAGAATATCACGTTGCACACCTTCACGAGATACATTCGCAGAGGAGTTACCATCCTTACTAGCGACTTTATCAATTTCATCAATAAAAATAATACCTGATTGTTCAGCTCTTGAAATGGCTTCTTGTGCAACTTCGTCTGCATCTATGAGCTTATTTGCTTCCTCGATTGTTAAAATACGACGTGCGTCTTTCACTTGTAGACGACGTTTTTTCTGCTTTTTAGGCATTAAACTAGATAGCATATCCTGCATGCCACTGTTTGCAGACATATCCATACCCGTTCCTTGTAACGCATCAAAAATAGAAGGATTTTGTTCAGTTACTTCAACTGTAACCCATTCATTTTCTAATTTACCATTACGTAAATCGATAGCGATTTGCGCACGTTTGGAGCGCACTTCAGTTTCTTCAGAAGAAGAATCATCATTGGCTTGCTGTTCTTTCCCACCAAATAACATTTCAAACGGATTTTGCATGGACTGTTTTTTTCGTAATGAAGGAACCAACAACTTAACGATAGCTTCATTTGCTAATTCTTCTGCTTGGTCTTTCACAGACTCCATCATTTCTTCTTTTACAAGGCGATGAGAAGCTTCTACTACATCACGTACCATTGACTCTACGTCACGTCCAACATATCCTACTTCTGTAAACTTTGTTGCTTCCACTTTCACAAATGGTGCACCAGTTAGCTTTGCAATTCTTCGTGCAATTTCTGTTTTTCCGACACCTGTAGGTCCAATCATCAAAATATTTTTCGGAATTACTTCAGCCTTCATCTCATCACTTAACAGTGAGCGACGATATCGATTACGTAGTGCAATAGCTACCGCTCGCTTCGCTTCATTTTGTCCAACGATATAACGATCCAAATGCTCAGTAATTTGTCTTGGCGTTAAATTATTTTTTGTCATTAGTTAAGCGCCTCCACGATAATATTATGATTCGTAAACACACAGATTCCAGCAGCGGTTTCTAATGCCGCTTCTGCAATTTCGCGAGCAGACATTGTATCACCTGCATATTTTTTCAGGGCACGACCTGCTGATAATGCATAGTTACCCCCTGAACCAATTGCCAAAATTCCATCATCCGGTTCAATTACTTCTCCCGTACCCGAAACAAGAAGGAGTGTACTTTTATCCATTACAAGTAGCATGGCCTCTAATTGACGAAGCATTTTATCTCCGCGCCATTGCTTAGCAACTTCTACTGCTGCACGTTGTAAGTTGCCATTGTATTCATTTAACTTTCCTTCAAACATTTCAAAAAGTGTAAAAGCATCGGCAACGGATCCTGCAAATCCGGCAAGCACCTGCCCATTAAACAGACGTCTGACCTTCCTTGCTGAACCCTTCATAACAACCGCATTCCCTAGAGTCACTTGACCATCACCTGCCATTGCGCAACCCCCGTTATGATGAACCGCAAAAATCGTTGTCGCATGAATTTGTCCCATTTGCCTTCCTCCTTAGCTTATTATGCCCTTGGATGAGCATTCATATATGTTTGACGTAGATGCTCTTTTGTTACATGAGTGTAAACTTGTGTAGAAGTTAAATGAGCATGGCCTAATAACTCCTGCACCGTACGTAAATCTGCGCCATTATTCAATAAATGTGTGGCAAAAGTATGGCGAAGCATATGTGGATATATTTTCGTATGGAGTGAGGCCTTATCAATCATTTCTGTTAAAATATGACGTACACCTCGTGGAGTAAGTTCCCCACCGCGCATGTTGACAAACAATTGCTGATGACTTGTGTTTTTCATCAATCGCGGACGAGTTTGTTCTATGTAATCCTGCATAGCTAAACTCGCAAATTGCCCGAATGGAATAATACGTTCTTTTCGCCCTTTTCCCATTACCCTAATAATCGAATAATGGAAATCAACATCTTCTACTTGAATTGAGGTGAGCTCACTTACACGAATACCTGTCGCATATAACAGCTCCAATATAGCCATATTTCTTAATGATTTCAAATCATCGCCGACATTCGCATCAAATAGCTGCTTCAATTCTTCTTCATAGAAAAAACTAGGTAAACGTGATTCTTTTTTGGGATGATAAAGTGATCGAAATGCCCCATCATCTAATCCGTACTGTTTATTTAGAAAGCGAAAGAAGGAGCGTATTGAGGAGATTTTCCTTGATACAGATGATCTTGCTCTCTTTTCATCGTACAACTTCGTTACATAAAGACGTGCATGTATATACTCAACACTAGCTAAATCATTTACGCCCTCCGCTTGCAAAAACGCTAAAAAATCTAGTAGGTCCGATTCATATTCTCGCACTGTATGAACAGAGAAGTTTTTTTCAATTTGGATATAAAGCATAAACTGTTCAAGTGCATCTTGGGACGAAACTAACATGGAAAGATTCACCACCAATGAATTATTGATAACCTTCTCAAATTATGGGTCATCACCATAACGTGGGTGGTTTCTGTTCCGACTAGGCGCTTTCCTGAGGGCGTCCAGTCTCACTCCAACCAACTTTATACAAAGCATACGTTTTAATGTCATCCCCAACGTTTAGTGATGAGCCCAAATACTTACACCTTGCTATTAAAGAATGCACAATTTCATTTATCCTCTTTTGTTTGTCACATTGGGTATCGTTAATGAAGATAAACATACATACTGACACTATACCTATCTTCATCATATGGCAAGTGGAAATGCTTATATTTTGAGAAATTCTCCATACAAAATAATAAAATACGTGTAAATTAGCAATTTTGCTACAAAAAAGAAAAAGCCTCTAAGAGTATATCAACTTTTAGAGGCTTTTTGCAATCAAATTGTTTGTGAATTCACAAAATTACGAATTGTGCTTATTGCGCGTGTAGCATGCATCTCTGCACGCTCTGGCTTTGAACGACGTCCTGGTGGTAATTCAGGAAAAATTCCGAAGTTAACGTTCATCGGCTGGAAGTTTTTCGATTGTGCTTCTGTTATATAACGCGCCATACTGCCTAAAGCCGTTTCAAATGGGAAGATAATTTGCTCTTGTCCTAATGCTAATCGAGCTGCATTAATACCGGCAATTAATCCACTACCTGCAGATTCAACATATCCTTCGACACCTGTCATTTGACCAGCAAAGAAAATATTTTTTTGCTCGCGAAGCTGATAAGTTTTCTCTAGAACTTTTGGCGAATTAATGAATGTATTTCTATGCATTACCCCATAACGAACGATTTCAACATTCTCTAATCCCGGAATTAATTGTAGTACTTCCTTCTGTGGTCCCCATTTTAAATGTGTTTGGAAGCCAACGATATTGTAAAGAGTTCCCGCTGCATCATCTTGACGTAATTGGACAACCGCATAAGGTCGTTTCCCTGTTTTTGGATCTTCTAAACCTACTGGCTTCATCGGTCCAAATAACATTGTTTTCTCACCGCGAGCAGCCATTACTTCGATAGGCATACAGCCTTCAAAGTAAATTTCCTTTTCAAATTCTTTTAATGGCACAACCTCTGCCTCGATTAACGCTTGACGGAAACGATCAAATTCTTCCTTTGTCATAGGACAGTTTAAATAAGCTGCTTCCCCTTTATCGTAACGAGATTTTAAATAAACCTTTTCCATATCGATGCTATCTTTTTCAATAATTGGTGCTGCTGCATCATAGAAATATAGATAATCCAAACCCGTTAAGCCCTGAATTTTTTCAGCTAAAGCTTTCGATGTTAGTGGTCCTGTGGCAATAACAGTAATGCCTTCCGGAATTTCAGTGACTTCTTCATGAACGACTTCCACAAGAGGATGATTTTTCACTGCTTCTGTCACATAGCCTGCAAATTCATGTCGATCTACTGCTAATGCACCGCCTGCTGGTACTGAACATGCATCGGCTGCCTTCATAATAACAGAATCTAACATACGCATTTCTTCTTTAATTACACCTACGGCATTCGTTAATCCATTTGCACGTAGTGAGTTCGAACAAACAAGCTCTGCAAATTTATCAGTATGGTGAGCTGGTGTTTGCTTTACTGGACGCATTTCATAAAGTTTAACTTTCACACCACGTTGAGCAATTTGCCAAGCAGCCTCACTGCCTGCAAGACCTGCACCTATTACATTTACTACTTGTTCAGTCATGTTCTTACCATCTTTCTATCATTGAGTAGGTGTCTCTTCATAGTCACATTTCGTACACTGAATTTGCACACCTTTTTTAATTTTTTTCTCTACTAATAATGCACTACATTTCGGACACGGTCTACTAATTGGCTTGTCCCATGAAACAAATTCACACTCAGGATACTGATTGCATCCATAGAATAAACGCTTTGTTTTACTCTTTCGTTCTACAATTTCGCCTGTTTCACAAGAAGGACATTTTACGCCAATAGGTTTCATAATAGCTTTAGTATTGCGGCAATCTGGGAAGTTTGAACAAGCCATAAATTTCCCATAACGTCCAAGCTTAAAGACCATTGGAGATCCACAAAGCTCACAATCCTCGCCAGCCGGTTCATCTTTTATAACAACCTTTTCCATAGCCTCATCTGCATATTTTACATGGACCTCAAAATCCTTATAAAACTCATGTACAACTTCTTTCCACTGACGATCGCCTTCTTCAATATGGTCCAAATTTTGCTCCATTTGTGCTGTGAATTCGATATTTATGATATCAGGGAAAAACTCTAGTACGAGTTGGTGCACGATTTCTCCTAGCTCTGTAGGCATAAATCGTTTTGCATCTAATACGACATAGCCACGGCGCTGAATTGTATCAAGGGTCGGTGCATATGTGGACGGGCGCCCTATACCTAACTCTTCCATTGTTTTTACAAGACGCGCCTCTGAATAACGTGGTGGTGGCTGTGTGAAATGTTGCTTAGGCTCAATTTCAAGAGATTTTACTTGATCGCCAACTTCCATTTCAGGTAGAAGCTTGTTTGTCTCTTCTGTTTGATCATCTGTACCCTCAATATAAAGCTTCATGAAACCAGCAAATTTAACTTGCGAGCCGTTTGCACGGAATAAAACATCACTATTTTGTAGATCAACAGCAACTGTATCAAGTACGGCCGGCGCCATCTGACTTGCAATAAAGCGTTCCCAAATTAAACGATATAAGCGCAATTGGTCGCGACTAAGCACTGCCTTTAATTCTTCCGGAGTTCGCATCGTGCTAGTTGGACGAATAGCCTCATGGGCATCTTGTGCATTTGATGCTTTTTTAGCCGGCTTCGATTCTGTGGAGATGAATTCTTTGCCGTATTTGGATTCAATGTATGCAACAGCCTCTGTTTTTGCTGTATCCGAAATACGAGTAGAATCGGTACGCATATAAGTAATTAAACCGACTGTCCCCTCTTTTTTACCAACATCAATACCTTCATATAATTGTTGCGCAAGCATCATCGTTTTCTTTGCACGGAAATTCAACTTACGTGCTGCCTCTTGCTGTAAAGAAGATGTTGTAAAAGCAGGTGCTGCATTTCGTTTTCGTTCTTTTTTAGATACATTGACAACTTCAAAACTTGTACCTTTAACATTTTTTAAAATAGATTTTACTTGTTCTTCATTTGTTAATTTAATTTTTTCTTTGCCATCACCGTAATAAAGGGCATCGAACGTTTTCTTACCTTTTTCAAAAGAACCTTCTATAGTCCAATATTCTTCCGGTTGGAAGTTTTTAATTTCATTTTCACGATCAATAATCATGCGTAGAGCTACAGATTGTACTCGTCCTGCCGATAATCCCTTTTTAACCTTTTTCCAAAGAATCGGACTAATGTTATAACCAACAAGTCTGTCCAATATTCGACGTGTTTGCTGTGCATCTACTAAATCCATATTAATAGGACGTGGATTTTTAAAGGATTCTACAATCGCATCTTTTGTAATTTCATTAAAAACGACACGACAATCTGAATGAATATCAATATTTAACGCAGTCGCAAGGTGCCAAGCAATCGCTTCTCCCTCACGGTCTGGATCGGCCGCTAGAAAGACTTTCTTCACTTTTTTAGCCGCAGACTTTAAGTCCTGTAAAACAGGCCCTTTACCACGTATAGTAATATATTTAGGTTCATAATTATTTTCAGGACTAACGCCCATTTGGCTACGTGGTAGATCACGAACATGCCCGACTGACGCTTTCACTTTATATTTTTTCCCTAAATATCGTTCAATTGTTTTTGCTTTTGCTGGTGATTCTACAATCACTAAATAATCCGCCATCTATGTCTCCCCCTTAGCGAGGTCTATTGCTAATTTTTTTAAGTTACCTGTTGCAAAATGTATAACAGATTTTAAGATAATGCAACTTTTTTTCAATTTTTGTTAGAAAAGAGCGTAAGTGTTTCAACGATTTCGTGACCATTACACACTGGAATAGCTCCTTCTAATAGTAGTTTATTTGTACCTTTTGATTGCTCCGCATTAATTGGACCCGGTACAACAAATACATCTTTTCCTTGCTCTAATGCATAGTCCGTTGTAATAAGCGTTCCACTTCTTAATGCCGCTTCAGTTACAACTAAAGCTTTGGACAATCCACTAATGATTCGGTTACGCATTGGAAAATGCCATTTCTCAGGCTTCATATATGGGGGATACTCTGTGACAAGTAATTGATGCTCCGCCATATGCTCAGCGAGAGACTGATTTTCCTTAGGGTATATATAATTAAACCCGTGACCAAGCACTGCAATTGTGGAACCACCAACTTTTATGGTTGTCTCATGAGCTATCGTATCTGCCCCTCTTGCAAGCCCACTTACAACTGTATATCCGTGTTCAACAAGAGGTGGGACAATTATATCCATCGCAGTTTTTGTATATGCTGTAGCCTTTCTAGAACCTATAATGGCTACTTGTTTTTCTTTCGTCAATAGAGAATACCGACCTTTCACATACAATACAGTAGGTGGACTGGATATTTCAAATAATTGCGCCGGGTAAAAAGGATGATGAAAAGGTATTGGGGAAATATTGGCCCGTTCATAAGCTTCCCTAAACGAAAATGTCATAATCTGTCGAAAACTCTGGGATATTTCCAATGCTTTTTGAGATGATATTTGCAGTGCCTTCGCAATCTCGTAGGGGGGCGCTTCTTCAAAATTACTTAGTATATCCACCGGGGACAATAATTGCTGAAGTTTTTGAAGTGGTAATGGGTATAAATAATGTAAAGCTAGCAATCTCTGCGTATCGACTGAAAAAATCATTTAAAAGCCTCCTTTTATATAGAAGAAATTAAATGACCGCATTTTTAATGACACAGTTTTTTTAGGAAAGGTCCTTTTAAAAGTAAGTAGGAGTTAGAAATTTCATCTTTTGACACATTTCCATTAAAAGCATAGTAAAGCCGTGTCTAAATAAATTTTGCCTCGGCATAATTGCGTCTGGAATCTGCTTTGTGCTTAGGCCTGCAGATGTTTTTTGTGCGAAAGCGCAGTGCTAACGTAGCGACAGCGACACGAGGGCCGACACGATGTCGGTCATTTCGGTAATGCCACAGGACGTGGCGCTTTTACCGACGCAGGTCAGTTAGCCGTTATCGCATGGATGCGATGATTTTAGGCTAACATCCCCTAAGCACTCCTTTCTGATTCCATGACATCCGCCGGAGGCTTTGGGCCAACAGATGTTTTTTGCGCGAAAGCGTAGTGCTAACGCAGCGTCAGCAGCACCGATGTTGGTCACTCAGTCATTGCCACAGGACGTGGCGTTCTTAGACTGAGTTCCTCTATTTCAGCGGGTGTCCAAACACCCGCTGAAAGAAGTTAAAGAAAAAGATGTAGCCACAATGTGCTACATCTTACATTTTAATGGGTTTTACACTTTTCGTATAGCCCTTTTTCTTTAATTACTTTAATAAGCGTTTCACCAATGACAGATGGCGTTTCCGCTACTTCAATCCCAGCAACATTCATGGCCTTAATTTTCTCTGCCGCTGTTCCTTTACCACCTGAGATAATAGCACCAGCGTGACCCATACGTTTACCTGGAGGAGCAGTTTGTCCACCGATAAAGCCAACGACAGGTTTTGTCATATTCGCTTTAATCCATTCAGCTGCTTCTTCTTCAGCTGTACCCCCAATTTCCCCAATCATCACAACTGCATATGTTTCTGGATCGTTGTTAAACGCTTCCAAAACATCGATAAAGTTTGTACCATTGACAGGGTCTCCACCGATACCTACAGCAGTAGTTTGACCTATACCAGCTTGTGTTAATTGGTGTACGGCTTCATATGTTAATGTACCAGAACGAGATACAACTCCTACATGCCCTTTCGTATGGATATAACCAGGCATAATACCAATCTTACATTCATCTGCCGTAATAACACCTGGACAGTTTGGACCTACTAGACGTGTCTTTTTACCTTCCATATAACGTTTAACCTTAACCATATCAAGTACAGGAATATGCTCAGTTATACAGATAGTTAATTCTAATTCAGCATCAACAGCCTCTAAAATAGCATCTGCCGCGAATGGAGCAGGTACATAAATAACTGAAGTTGTCGCACCTGTTGCAGCCACAGCTTCCGCTACAGTGTTAAATACAGGCACTCCTTCGATTTCAAGACCGCCTTTACCTGGTGTTACACCAGCTACAATTTTAGTACCATACTCAAGCATTTGCTTCGTATGGAAAAGCGCTGTTTCGCCTGTAATCCCTTGTACAATTACCTTCGTATCTTTATCAATAAATACAGCCATTGTTCTCCCTGCCTTCCTTAGCCTACTAGTCCCACAATTTTTTGTGCACCGTCAGCCATTGAATCCGCTGCAACGATGTTTAAACCAGATGCATTTAAAATCTCTTTTCCAAGTTCTACATTTGTACCTTCTAAACGTACAACTAACGGCACAGCTAAACCAAGTTCTTTGGCAGCTGCTACAACACCCTCAGCGATAATGTCACATTTCATAATTCCGCCAAAAATGTTTACAAAGATGCCTTTTACATGTGAATCAGAAAGGATGATTTTGAAAGCTTCTGTTACTTTTTCAGCTGTCGCACCGCCACCTACATCTAGGAAGTTAGCAGGACTTCCGCCATAATAACTAATTGTGTCCATTGTAGCCATTGCTAGACCTGCTCCATTAACCATACAGCCAATGTTGCCATCTAATGAAATATAACTAAGGTCATATTTTGATGCTTCGATTTCCTTTGGATCTTCTTCATCAAAATCACGTAGTTCGACAATATCTTTATGACGATACAACGCATTTGCATCGAAATTAAATTTAGCATCTAATGCCAAAACTTCTCCTTGTCCAGTTATAACAAGTGGATTAATTTCTACAATAGAAGCATCTTTGTCGATAAACGCTTGATATAGGCCTAACATTAATTTAACAGCTTTCCCTACTAGGTTAGCTGGAATATTCATATTGAACGCCATGCGACGTGCCTGGAAACCTGTTAATCCCACAACAGGATCCACAACTTCTTTGAAGATTTTTTCTGGATGTGATTCCGCTACTTCCTCAATATCCATGCCGCCCTCTTCTGATCCCATCACTGTTACACGGGATGTTGCGCGGTCTAATACTAAACTTAAATAGTATTCTTTTTGAATATCAGAACCCTCTTCAATATATAAGCGTTTTATTTCTTTTCCTTCAGGACCTGTTTGATGAGTTACTAAAATTTTACCTAGTAATTCTTTTGCATATGTACGCACCTCGTCAAGGTTTTTAGCGATTTTTACGCCACCCGCTTTTCCGCGTCCACCTGCATGTATTTGCGCCTTGACTACTGTCACATTAGAGCCAAGTTCCTTCGCTACTTTCACAGCTTCATCAGGGGAAAAAGCAACTTTTCCGTTTGGTACAGCTACACCATATTTTCTTAGAATCTCTTTCCCTTGATATTCATGGATATTCATAATACATCCTCCCATCAAACATTTGCATAAAATTGTTTTACTAACATAATCTATTCTAACGAAAGATTCTGATAAAGTCTACACCTTGTCTTTTATTCATTTTTTATCTATTAATATGACGCTTTATTCTGTTTCGTGTACTAAAACAGAGTTTTATGAAAATCAGAATTCTCTATCTTTTCTATATTTTTGTGCATATTGTTGGTCTAATCGATAAATAAACGCAAAAACCTCGGCAACAGCTTCATACAATTCTTCTGGAATTGACTCATTTAAATCTAATTGTCCAAGTAATTGAACTAGGTTCGGATCCTCATAAATCGGGACATCGTGCTCATTTGCGCGTGCTAATATATTTTCTGCTATTTTCCCTTTCCCTTTTGCCACCACTGTTGGACTATCAAAACGTCCTAACTTATACGTGAGAGCGATAGCCTCTTTTCGAGTAATTTTTTCTTCACTCATACGCGGAAATCCACCCCACTATGTTCCTCCTCCTGTTCTACTACAGGGGTTTTTTCAGGTTTGGCTTTTTCAAATTGCTTTATAAAAACACCTGAAAGTTGATACTCTTTTTCAGCTAGGCCTACTTTTAACGCTGCTTTTAGTGGTTCTGCAAGCGGAATAATATCATTATTTTCATTAAATACTGTCACAGAAACGACACGGTTTTGAACTTGCATATCAATTACCGTTTCTTGCATAGATTCCATTTGTAAATAAAATAATATACGGGCGTAATTGGCATCAATTTTACCATCTTCCTTCATGCGTCCATTCCATTGTAGTGTTGCATCCATTTTCTTGCCGAAGAATTCTAATGGCACTTGCATTATAAGTTGATGCTGATGGCCATTCTCCCCTGATGCTAGTTGCATGCCGTTCATACGTGCCATTAACATTTCGGCAGCTTCCTTCAGTTGCGGAGTAATATTTGTTTCCTGCAATAATGTATGAAGCTGAGGTTTTAATTGATGTGCAATCTGCTGTAAATCCGCTGACTTATTACTAAGTGTCGCTTCATAGCTAACTCCTAGATTTTTTAATACCGTTTTAAGCGCATGTTCCATTGCTTTACTATCCATAGAATTTTGTACATGGGCATCTGCTTGCGTAACAATTTGCTGAATCATTGATTGGGGAGATTCAACACTATTTTTCATTAGATTCCGCATGAATGCTTCATTTTGTAGCGGAGTAGTAGCCTCATGCTTTAAAAGCGATAATAAATGGTCCTTCACTGAAAGAGCATTGGCGTCTTGTGTAAATAGTCGCTCCGAAGAATTTTCTACAAATGCTTTTAGAAGTTGTTCTTGCATCTGTTTTGCAAAAATTTCTAGCGTTTGTTTAGTTGCTGGTAGCTGATTAAATCGTTCGATAAGTTGATTGAATGATTGCTTTTGTTCATCTGTTAACAAGCTTTGATTCGCTGTCCATGATTTAAGCTGATCAATAAGATGATTGATATTGTCAGATTTTGTCGATAAAATTGTTTGAATAACTTCTCCAGCCTGTTGAAACTGATTTGACTGTATAGACTTTACATCGCTAAGGCTGGACCAATTTTGCAAAGTAGCCTGTTGAGGTAGTATCCCTGCCTCTTTTAAGCTATTCATAGCTTGAATCTTTTCACTCATAGAAGCCGCATTATTCGTTAATATTTGTATAGACTTGGCCAGTACTAAACTACCTGTTTCTACTTCAAAAGGCTTTGCAATTGCCTGCACTTGTTGCATTAGATTTTGTTTAAGATTTTCTGGTAAAGCTATATCCTTCGTTAAAAGCTGTGTAAAGTTTTCCATTATAGAAATCATGCCGGCAGTTTTTTGTCCACTAATAAGAGCTTGAAAAACATCATTTGTCATTGGCATTTTAAACTCCACCATTTTTTGAATGGCTTGCAGGGCATCCATTTTAGTTACGCCCTCTGGTAATGCTTTTAACCACATTTCTGCCTGCATCAGTTGCTCTTTTGAAATCGGTAGCTGCGCTTTCATAAAATGAGCTAGAAGCTGCTGTGTTTCAGCTGTTTTAGGCAAATTCATTGATTCAAGTAACTGATTAATTTGTTGACTTTGGGTAGCCGTTTGCTCCATAGGACCCGTAACAACTTTTAGTTCTGTTTGTGGGCTTGTACCGGTTACTTGAAAGAAATGAGCATCACCTGCTTTTAGTGGCACTTCGAGTTTAGCAATAAACTTTTGTTGACCAACCTGTATTTCTGCCATTTGGTCTGGATATAATTGTTTGATTGTTCCTTGAAATACTTGTCCTTGTTTTAAAGTAAGTGGCTGATTAGCTGAGGTTAAGGCAGCTTGTTGCATTTGAATCGGATTAAAAGATGTGGCTGTCATATACGTACTCCTTTCATCAATTACTCCTCGGCGTAATTGCTTCCATTTTTTTTTGGCTCATCGCTATAGCATGGGGTTGATTTCCGCTCCGACTGGACGCTTTCCTAGGGGGCGTCCGATGAGCCCCAAGGAGTCGCCCAGTCTCCGCTCCAATCAACTTATGCACATGATCGTTTTAGCAAATATCATTCCTAACTTTTGGTGATGTGCCTTTTATTTTTTGTATGCTATTATGTTTTCAAAATGACATCCGCCGGAGCATTAACTTATTTCAGCGGATGTTTGCACAATAAATATTTGTAGCTGTCGCTTTGCTTTCGCTACATAAAACAATTGTAGCTGCCGCTTTGCTTTCGCTACATAAAACAATTGTAGCTACCGCTTTGCTTTCGCTACATAAAACATTTGTAGCTGTCGTTTTGCTTTCGCTACATAAAACATTTGTAGCTGCCGCTTTGCTTTCGCTACATAAAACAATTGCTGAAACAAGTTAAAGCATTGACTTTATCGGCTCAAATGATTTGCGATGATGAATAGTCGGACCGTGTTCTTCAAGTGCTATTAAATGCTGCTTTGTTCCATATCCCGCATGCTGAGCAAAACCATACATAGGGAATTCCTCATCCAATTGATCCATATAATCATCTCGAGCCGTTTTAGCCAATATCGATGCTGCTGCAATAGCAAGGCTTTTCGCATCCCCTTTAATGATTGAATCCTGCGGAATAGAGATTGGCAGCGTCATAGCATCTACTAGTACATAATCAGGTTTCATAGATAACGATTCTACACTTGTCTTCATCGATTGCTTCGTCGCTTCGTAAATATTTAACTCATCGATTTGTTGCGCTGATTGGAAATGGATAAAATAACATAATGCATGCTCTTTTACTAAAGCAGCATAAGCATTGCGTTTATCTTTTGATAATTGCTTTGAATCATTTAATCCGACTAGCGCTTCACAGTTTGCAGGTAAAATAACAGCAGCTGTTACTACTGGCCCTGCTAACGGTCCACGCCCTGCTTCATCTATCCCTGCAATGAGTGCCCCTATCCCTCCATAGCTTCGGTCAAAATCGACTTTCGCTTGATGTTCCTTTACTAGTTGTTGTTTTTTCTCCTGACGCTTTTCCCAACTTTGCCAAGCTTTTTGCACTCCCGCTCGTTCGTCGGTTGCTACAGTGGTCATCCATTCCTGCCATTCCTCCGCTTCTTTCAATGCTGCTGTAATCTCTTTAATTGTTTTCATATTACTTACTCCCTTTTGGTTCTACATCAACAGTTCGTAGCCAATGTTTGCGTTCTAATATATCTTTGCAAATTGCTTTTGAGCATTCTACTCAAATTATTGACGAAGCCGATCAGTTTTTGTCTTAGTGAATAGAGGACCGTCTCGTAAAATATGTATTCCTTTTTTCAATAGACAACTATACAATCTAATAAATTTCTCGCTCTATATCATTTATCGGCAAGAAGAAGTATTCCTAAAAGAAAAACTGCCATGCTCACAACCTTCTCAAGTGAGTATGACAGTTTTTTTCTTATTACTGCTGTGCTTCCTTTTCAAGCTGTTCGTTAACAAAGTCAAATGTTAGTTTACCTAATTGTAATCCTCGAATATCTCGAACAATTAGTTGAGCTACTTGATCATAATCAATTTCTCCTCCGGGACCAAAAACACGTCGAAGTTTCCCAATATGATCAAAGGTTTCAACTAAATCTTCATGTATAAACTGGAAGCCATAGCGTTCTTCCATTCTTGCCGGATAATGAACGGATAAAAAGCGTAGGCCATATACGGCTAAATCCTCCATATTCGTTATAGTATCCTTTATGGCACCTGTTAAGGCTAATTTATAGCCTACTTCTTGATCTTCAAATTTCGGCCATAAAATACCTGGCGTATCGAGTAATTCAAGCTCCTTCGCAACCTTTATCCATTGCTGAGCCTTAGTTACCCCTGGAGTATTCCCTGTTTTTGCTATATTTTTCTTTGCTAGGCGATTAATTAGCGTCGATTTCCCTACGTTCGGAATTCCGACAATCATTGCACGAATGGCTCTTGGCTTCATCCCACGTGACTTCATACGCTCAAATTTTTCTTTTAATATTTCTTGAGCAGCCTTTGTAACCTGTTGTAATCCTTTGCCTTCAAGAGAATTGATGGCTACTGCCTTATGACCCCTTTGCGCAAAGTATTCAACCCATTTACGTGTTTCCTGCTCATCCGCCATATCTGATTTATTTAAAATAAGAAGACGTGGTTTTTGATTAATCACTTCGTCTATCATTGGATTTCGGGAAGATAGAGGCAAACGTGCATCTATTAATTCAAATATAATATCAACGAGCTTTAATTTTTCTGTTACTTCTCTGCGGGCCTTTGCCATATGCCCTGGAAACCATTGTATAGCCATATCTATACCTCCTAAACTAAAAGAAAAAGGGAGTGTTTGTCCTCCCTTTCAAGAATTACTTTACAATTTTAATATCACTAAACGGCCAGAAAATCAGACTTGTATTACCAATAATCTCTTTCTGATCGACAAGTCCAATATGACGACTGTCCTTACTGTATCGACGATTATCTCCCATAACGAAAACATAACCTTTTGGAATTCCATCTTTTAAATTTACATCAATGTCGTTTAACGTAAAATCCTCTGTTAAAGTACCTTCTGTAATTTTTGATTTGTAGGCATCTAAATAAGGCTCGTCTATCGGTTCACCGTTAATGTATAATTGATCATTTTTATATTCCAAAGTATCTCCCGGTAGCCCAATAACACGTTTAATATAGTTCTTCTTTTCAGGAGCATGGAATACAACAATATCAAAGCGTTTTGGTTCACCTATTTTATAACCAATTTTATTCACAATCATACGGTCGCCATCTTCAAGGGTTGGCATCATGGACTCTCCATCTACTGCAATAGGTGTAAATAAAAAATAACGAATAATCGCTGCAATCGCAAATGCAATTAGAAGTGCCTTCGTCCATTCCCATAGTTCATTCTTTTCTTTAACCTGTTTTTCCATCGAGAATTGCCCCCTTGTCTATCCTCATTTTAGTTGATAGCTATTTAAGATGACAAGCAAAAAGAAAAGGAGCTTGTTGCACAAGCCCCTCACTTTTAAGTCATAATTATCGAATTTCTTTAATACGAGCAGCTTTACCACGTAGGTTACGTAGGTAGTAAAGTTTAGCACGACGTACTTTACCACGACGTACAACTTCTAAGTTAGCGATTTTTGGCGTGTGTACAGGGAATGTACGTTCAACACCTACACCATAAGAAATTTTACGAACTGTGAAAGTTTCGCTAATACCGCCACCACGACGTTTAATTACTACACCTTCGTATACTTGGACACGTTCACGAGTACCCTCTACTACTTTCACGTGTACCTTAACAGTATCACCAGGACGGAAAGTTGGTAGATCAGTGCGAAGCTGATCTTTAGTAATTTCTGTAATAATGTTTGACATTGTTTTCTCTCCTTAGACAGATGCTCTTGCACGCAATCTATGCCACAGCGGAACACCGTAATTCAGTACTCCACATAGAAGTACAGAATAGATGTTATCATAAATATAGATAGCAATCAAGCATCTTTATTATTGTTTTTAAGTTTTTCTACATACAATTTTTGTTTATCTGTTAACGGATAATTTTCGAGTAAATCTGGACGACGCTCGAATGTTCTTTTAAAAGATTCTTCCTCACGCCATTGCTCAATCTTTGCATGATTGCCCGATAGTAAAATATCAGGTACTTTCATTCCGCGAAATTCAGCAGGTCGTGTATAATGTGGGTGCTCTAAAAGACCTGTTGAGAACGAATCCTGTATGTGGGAATCCTCTTGTCCTAAAACCCCCGGCAGAAGACGTACAACGCTATCTATAACCGTCATAGCCCCTAGCTCTCCACCAGTTAAGACGAAATCTCCAATTGAAATCTCGTCTGTGACAAGATGCTGACGAATGCGTTCATCATAGCCTTCGTAATGACCACATAAAAATACTAGTTCTTGTTCTTGCGCTAGCTCTTCTGCCTTTTTTTGAGTAAAACGCTCACCTTGTGGACACATCAAAATGATACGAGGATTTCTTCCTTCAGTAATGGCCTCGACAGCGCTAAACATCGGCTCTGGTTTTAACACCATTCCCGCACCACCACCATACGGATAATCGTCTACTTGATTATGCTTGTTACCCGAATATTCACGGATATCAGTTACTTCTAGCTTTACAGCATCTTTTTCTTGTGCTTTTTTTAATATTGATGCACCAAAGACACCTGTAAACATATCAGGAAATAAACTTAACACATGAATATTCATCATAGCAGGCCTTCCATTACGTATATCACAATTTTCTTCTCATCAATATTAATTTCCTTAACAATGTCTTCGATATACGGGATGTAATGCTCTTTTTTAGCGCCTTTGACTACCCATACATCATTTGCACCTGTTTGAAGAATGTCGGTCACTGCTCCGATTGTTTCGCCTTCTTCAGAAACAACTGAACAGCCAATTATATCATGGTAGAAATATTCATTTTCCTCTAATAAATTATCTGACAATTGATCCTTCGTAATTTTAAGCATGCCTTCTTTGAAAGGCTCCACAAAATTGATGTTATACATTCCTTCAAAAGTTAATAAAATAAAGTTCTTATGACGACGCATTGATTCAATTGTTACCCATGTTGGCTTTTTATCGTCTTTTTTAAACGCTGCAAGCTTATTTCCTACTGCGAAGCGCTCTTCCTCAAAATCTGTTGTTGATAATATACGCACCTCACCACGAATACCATGCGTATTGACAATACGACCTACATTAAACCATTCCATTCAAATCTCACCTCGTATCAATTTCGCCTTGACGTAATTGTTACAGATAAACAATGCGTCCCGATTTTGAATGTGCTAGCACAAATCAAAATCCATGACATCCGCCAGAGGCTTTAAACCAACGTATGTTTTTCACCTTACCACCTTTAGAGATGGGCGTATTCTATAACTGCCGTTTTACTTTCATCACAAAACATTTTTTTGCGACCGTTTCGCTTTCGCACAGTACACAATTGCTAAACATGCCTATCCCCGTCAAGCTACTAGCTAGCCAGAATAAAAGTAACCTTCTCTCACTTTCACCTAAAGTAGCAGATTAACTTTTGGCGGACGATGTTATAGCTAAGAAGAAGTTGACCAGTCTCCCTTAATGTCATTATGTTCAATTACCTCTCAAAGTAATGATGATAATGAAAAAAGGAAGGAACCGGCAAGCTCCTTCCTTTGTAGTCCAGATTTTCCGCTTTACCTCAAGGCCACTTCAAATTCCTAAGCGCATGTAAACATACCGATCAGGACTCTCCAGTGCTTGTTGCATGTAAAAGAGCGTTAAAATCTTTTCTATCAATCCAATATATCGACGTAGGTCTTTTTTTGATGGTGACTACCCGCCGCTGAATAAACAATTGTACGAATCGCTTTCGCTACTCGCCCTTGCTTGCCTATGACTTTCCCTCTATCCTCTGGATGAACAAAAAGTTTATAAACAATTCGATTTGCATTTTCATCCGTCTCTATACGAACTTCTTCTGGATAATCGACTAACGGTAAAACGATTGCTTCAATCAGCTGCTTCAAAAAAGTCGCCCCCGATTATTTACTGAATTTTTGGTTATGGAATTTTTCCATGATACCTTGTTCTGAGAACAAGTTACGCACTGTATCTGATGGTTTCGCACCGTCAGTTAACCATTTAAGAGCTTTCTCTTCATCGATGTTTACAGTAGCTGGTTGAGTTAGTGGGTTGTAAGTACCAACTGTTTCGATTTGACGACCGTCACGTGGTGAACGAGCGTCTGCAACTACGATACGATAGAAAGGAGATTTTTTAGCTCCCATACGTTTTAAGCGAATTTTAACTGCCATTTTAATAGCACCTCCGAATAAGTTTCACACAAGATAGTATATTATCAATGTTTAGGTTGTTTGTAAAGTGTTTTTTCTTAACACCTATAAATTATTATTTAAACAATGAATCGAAGCCTGGTAGTTTCATCTTTTTCTTGCCTTTGCCACTTGCCATGCCTGTCATTTGCTTCATCATTTTTTTCATTTCATCAAATTGCTTTATTAAACGATTTACCTCTTGAATCGATGTCCCTGAACCCTTCGCTATACGCTTTTTACGGCTACCGTTAATAATTTCTGGATTCGTCTTTTCAGCAGGTGTCATCGAATAAATAATCGCTTCTACGCGGCCCATTTGCTTATCATCAACTTTAACATTGTCTAAGCCTTTGATTTTGCCGGCACCTGGTAACATTTTTAAAATTTCGTCAAGTGGCCCCATTTTCTTTACTTGCTGCAATTGCTCAACAAAATCATCAAATGTAAAGCTTTGGGTTTTAAATTTTTCCTCTAGTTCTTTAGCCTTTGCTTCGTCAACATTTGCCTGAGCCTTTTCAATAAGCGATAAAACGTCACCCATACCTAATATACGAGATGCCATACGCTCTGGATGGAAAGGTTCTAGCGCATCCAGCTTCTCACCCATACCGACAAATTTAATCGGCTTCTGTGTAACGGAACGAATTGATAGCGCCGCACCACCACGTGTATCACCATCAAGCTTTGTTAAAACAACTCCTGTAATACCGACTGCTTCATTAAAGCTTTCTGCCACGTTGACAGCATCTTGACCTGTCATAGCATCTACAACTAGGAATACTTCATCTGGCTCTTTTAACGCACGAATATCTTTTAATTCTTGCATTAATTCTTCATCGATATGCAAGCGACCAGCTGTATCGATAATAACGACATCATGATGTTCTTCTTTTGCCAATTCAATTGCCTGACGTGCAATTTCTACTGGAGATACATCGGTTCCTAACGCAAAAACAGGTAGGGATAACTGCTTTCCTAATGTTTGTAACTGCTGAACAGCCGCTGGACGGTAAACGTCAGCAGCAACTAGTAATGGCTTACGATTATATTTTTTACGTAACACATTTGCCAATTTACCTGTAGTTGTCGTTTTACCTGCACCTTGTAAACCGACCATCATAATAACAGTTGGTGGCTTTGTATTAAATTTAATTGGGCTTTGCTCGCCACCCATTAATTCTGTTAATTCTTCTTGTACGATTTTAATAACTTGCTGACCTGGTGTTAAGCTTTGCATAACATCTACACCGACAGCACGTTCACTGACCTTTTTAACGAATTCTTTGACTACTTTTAAGTTAACATCCGCCTCGATTAAAGCAAATCGGACTTCGCGCATCATTTCTTTAACGTCTTGTTCCGATACTTTACCTTTACCTTTAATCTTTTGGATCGTTCCTTGGAGTCGTTCCGCTAATCCTTCAAAAGCCATTGCTTTCGCCTCCTAATCCCATTCTTTCAACTGTTCTATAAGCGTTAGCTGCTCTTCAACTGTCATACTTTGTTCTGTCATCCCTGTTGTTAGCTGCGCAAGCATTTGTGTACGTTGTTGAAATTTTTCAAGTAAACATAGTTTTTCTTCATATTCTTCAAGCATCGCTTCTGTTCGACGAATATTATCATAAACAGCTTGGCGTGAAACTCCATACGATTCAGCGATCTCTCCAAGTGAGTGATCATCTAAATAATAGAGCTCCATATAACTTCGTTGCTTATCTGTTAATAATGCTTGATAAAAGTCGAAGAGAAAGTTCATGCGTGTTGTTTTTTCAAGTAGCATCGAATGTTTCTCCTCCCGTTATTAGTCATTTGTATCATAACGAAAAGCGCCCGTCTGTGTCAAGGTAATCTCCTTGTCTAAAAGCTTTAATTAACTGCTTTTTAGGCGTTTTTCACCTATAGCTAGTATTTCCCTTTTAAACAATGCGATTCACCTGCACAGACGAGCGCAATTACAAATTTACTTACTTAAATGTTAATCCTCGAACCATCACCAAGCGTGTGGTTGATTTCCGTTCCGACTGGGCGCTTTGTAGCTGCTGTCGCTTCGCTTTCGCACAGAGCAAAGCTTCCTGGGGGCGTCCGATGAGCCGCTTGGGCCAACACGATGTTGGTCACGAAGGCGTTATCACAGGATGTGATGCTCTTAGCCTTCGTTCCTCTACTTGCTCGCTCCAGGGTCTCGGGCCAACAGATGTTTTTTGCGCGAAAGCGTAGTGCTAACGTAGCGGCAGCAGCACCGATGTTGGTCACGAAGGCGTTATCACAGGACGTGATGGTTTTAGCCTTCGTTCCCCTATCGCTAATCCCCAAGGAGTCGCCCAGCCTCCACTCCAATCAACTTATTTACATAGTATACGTTTTAACAAAAGTCATCCACATCGGTGATGAACCTAGTCCTCACTATTTTGTAGTTCTTTATCTAAACCATCAGCAAATAAGCCATACACATAACGCTCTGCATCAAATGGTTGTAAATCATCCATTTTTTCGCCAAGACCAACAAACTTCACAGAAATGTGTAATTTATTACGAATAGCAAGAACAATACCACCTTTTGCAGTGCCGTCAAGCTTTGTTAAAACGATCCCTGTTACATTTGTAGCTTCCTTAAATGTTTGTGCTTGAACAAGTGCATTTTGACCTGTTGTTGCATCTAAAGCTAATAGTACTTCATGCGGAGCATTCGGTACCTCTCGAGAGATTACTCGATGAACTTTTTCAAGTTCATTCATTAAGTTTACTTTGTTTTGTAGGCGCCCTGCTGTATCACAAATTAACACATCTGCATTACGGTTTTTCGCCGCACGAATTGCATCATACATAACTGCTGCTGGATCTGAGCCTTCCGATTGTTTAATCACTTCACAGCCTACGCGGTCTCCCCAAACTTGTAATTGATCGATGGCACCAGCACGGAAAGTATCACCTGCCGCTAAAACAACCGTTTTACCTTGTGATTTTAAACGATGGGCAAGTTTACCGATTGTCGTCGTTTTCCCAACACCGTTTACCCCGACGAATAGAATTACAGTAAGCTCACCTTTAGGTTGCATATTAAGCTCGATTAAATCCGCTTCTCCTTGCTCATAAATTTCCACAAGTTTTTCAGAAATAAGCGTTTGAATACCGTTTGTATCTTTTATATTTTTACGCTGAACCTCAAAGCGTAATTTGTCCATTAGCTCCATTACTGTTTCAAAGCCAACGTCTGCCTGTAATAATAAGTCTTCTAATTCTTCAAAGAAATCTTCGTCCACTTTTCGATAACGAGCAACTAGATCGTTTACTTTAGAAGTAAATGAATTACGCGTTTTTTCAAGACCAGCCTTGAACTTTTGTGTAATAGACCATGCAGAAGGTTTTTTCTCCCCTACTGGTTCTTCTACTATCGCGACCTCTTGCACTTCTTGTTGCTCTAGTTGCTCTTGTTGCTCTTGTTGCTCTTGATCTTCTATTTCTTCAGGAATTTCTGTTTCAATTGAGGTTTCCGTTACAGAAACTTCCTCAACTTTTTCCATTTCATCTACAGTTGCTTCAATTTGAGTAGGCTCTGTTGCTTCGTCTTGCTTCTGTTCAGCAGCTTCTTCTTCATTGATTGCTACTACTTTTTCTTCCTCGGTGGGGTTGCCTGTCAATTTATCTTTTAAACGTTTAAAAAAACTCATGCTTGTTCGCTCCTTTGCTCCGCAAGTACGGGTTCATCTTCTAATTTTACTGATACAAGTTTAGACACGCCAGATTCCTGCATTGTAATACCATACAACACATCCGCTCCCTCCATCGTTCCTTTACGATGTGTGATCACAATAAATTGCGTATTAAGGCTAAATTTCTTCAAATATTGGCTATAACGAACGACATTTGCCTCATCTAAAGCCGCCTCTACCTCATCGAGAATACAGAATGGTACAGGTCGTATATTTAGGATGGAGAATAATAAAGCGATTGCCGTTAGTGCACGTTCCCCACCTGAAAGCAAGCTTAGATTTTGTAATTTTTTCCCTGGTGGTTGAGCTACAATTTCTATACCTGTTTCTAGCAGGTTTTGAGGGTCCAATAATACTAAATCTGCCTGACCTCCACCAAACAATTCACGGAATACACGTTTAAATTGCTCTCGAATGGCATAGAATGTTTCACTAAATCGTAGCGTCATTTCTTCATCCATTTCTTTAATAGCCTCATGTAATGTTTCCTGCGCAGCAAGTAAATCCTCGCGTTGCTCTGTTAAAAATGAATGGCGTTCAAGTACCCGATCGTATTCCTCGATGGCGCTCAAATTAACAGGACCTAGCTCTTCTATAGATTTCTTCAGTAATTTCACTCGACGTCGCATATGCTCTTCATCTTCAATTGCAAGGGCTAACTCTTCAGCTTCCTCAAATGTTAGCTGATAATTCTCTTCTAGCTGTTCATTGAAATTATTGACCTCGAATTCTACGCGACTTCGCTTCAATTCATTTGCACGTATCGCCTCAAGGTAGCCTTTATGTGTACGTTGCAATTCCTTCAGCTGTTCTTCTAAAGTAGTAAGCTCTTGTTGTTGTGCTACTTTTTCATCTTTTTTCTGTGAAATAGTATCCTGCAGCGAATCTCTTCGCGCTTTCCACGTAGTAACCTGCTCATCCACTTCTTCATCGCTTAAAAGTTTTGTCGATTCATCAGATTGAAGCCAAATTATTTCCTGAGAAATATTGTCGACTTTTTGACGAGCTTTGTTTAATTGTAGGGCTAACTCTGCTGTAGCAATTTGCACTTGTGACATTTGCTCCTGCATTACCGCTAACTGCGAGCGTTTTTCTGCTGACTGCTCACGGAGTATATCTTTCTCCGATTCACTTTGTAACTTCACCTTACTTAGTTGTTCCACTGTTTCATTTATCTCTAACAGCTCTGTTGCTAGTGCCGTTAAACGCTCCGTTGCCGCTTCCTTCTGAGCTAATAATGCCTCTTCACGAGTTTTTACATCTTGTGTTTCATTAGAAGCAAAAGATACTCGTGCAGATAAGCTTTTCTCGACTACTTCTAGCTCACGAATACGACTTGCTTGCTGCATTTCTTCTTTTCGTAGTTGTTCACCGTCAAGTTTCAATTGCTCTACTTTGTCTCGTAATACTGCAAGCTTCTCTTTTTCATCCGAAACAGCCTGTTCAGCACTATAAATAGATGCTTCCAACGATTCTAGCTTTACTATTAAACCATCTAATTCCGCTTTTCTTGTAAAAAGTGAAGATTGCTGCTTCGTTGCACCACCTGTTAATGAACCGCCTGCATTGACGATATCACCATCAAGTGTTACAACACGATATCTAAACCCACATAATCGAGCAATTTGACTTGCACCTTCTAAACTTGATGCAACGATGACATTGCCCAGGAGGTTCTCGACAATTGTACGGTTCTCTTCACCGAACGTTACAAGTGCATCAGCCATTTGAACAAACGCTGGGTGCTCAGTGGCTAGCTGAATCATAGATAGATTGATTTTCCGTGACTTGATAACTGTTTTCGGTAAAAATGTTGCGCGTCCAGCTCTCTTTTGTTTTAACCAATGAATCGCCTGTTGCGCATATCGTTCATCGGTTGTCACAATATGCTGAGAGGCTGCCCCTAATGCCGTTTCAACAGCCCGGGAATATTTCCCATCCACTTGAATTAATTCAGCAACGGCTCCTTCAATCCCAGCTAATTCACCTTTATCACGCGCTAATAATACTTCTTTTACTCCATGGAAAAACCCAGAGAAATCAGCTTCTAGTTCAGCAAGCGTATCTTTTCTAGCCTTAAGTTGCTGCTGATGCTGATAAGCTTTATAAAGCATATCCTGCTTTTCATTAAATGATGCATTCACGTTCTTAAGCTGTATTTGCAATGCTTCATATTGCTCAAGACTTTCCTGTAATTCGTTTGTTGTTGTAGCATAAGCAACAACTAGCTTCTCTTTTTCCGCTAGAATTTGCGCAAGCTCTTGCCCGATTTCATCCGTTTGGCCTGACATTCGTGTCGCCATCGCTTTTTGCTGCACTAATTGTTGTTCAATATTTTTTAATTCATTTTTTACTGTTGCTTCTTCGTTTAAGGAGTCGATATATCGGTTTTTTTGTTCTTCTATTTCTTGTTCAATCTCAGAAACAGAGCGATTTAAAGATTGCTCTAATTGCTTAATACTTTGTTTCAGCTCTGATACCTCTTGCTGTTTTTCAGTGAACAATTCTTTTTTCTCTTGCTCTTGAGCTACAAGAGTCTCAACCTCATCTTTTGCTTCTTGTAATGCGGTATTCAATTGAAGTAGTTGATTAGAAGCATTTTGTCGCTTTTCAGCCATTAACGCTTTACGACCATCCCAACGCTCTACCTCCATCGTTGCATTAACAAACTCAGCCTGAGTAGTATCTAAATAGTCATCTAGCTCTTTTAAAAGCTTACGAATACTAACAGTTTGCTTTTCTATTGAAGAAATATGATGAGCTTGTTTTTGCTCTGTTTCATAAAGCTCTGTGTACTCAGTTTTTAGAGCATACAAAGATTGTGCACAATTTTTTAAATCGTGCACAAGGATGGCGATATCAAAATCCTTTAACTCTGTTGACATTTGCACATAATCTCTTGCACTTGATGCCTGAATTTCTAACGGTTCCAGACGACTATCTAACTCATGTAAAATATCTAAAACACGATACAAATTTTCATCTGTTTCAACAAGCTTATGCTCTGCCTTTTTCTTTCTTAGTTTATACTTTAACACGCCAGCTGCCTCTTCAAAAATTGAACGGCGATCATCAGGTCGGCTATTTAAAATTTCATCGACACGGCCTTGTGAAATAATGGAGAAGGCCTCTTTCCCAAGTCCCGAGTCCATAAACAAGTCCGTAATATCCTTCAGGCGACACTGCTGGTTATTAAGTAAATATTCACTATCACCTGAACGGTATACGCGTCTTGTTACGCTGACTTCTGTATATGAAAAAGCAAGCTGTTCATCTGTGTTATCTAATACTAGTGTTACCTCTGCAAAGTTTAGTGGCTTACGCGAGTCACTCCCAGCAAAAATAACATCTTCCATCTTTGCCCCACGTAACGACTTTGCCGATTGCTCCCCAAGTACCCAACGAATGGCATCAATGACATTACTTTTCCCACTGCCATTTGGTCCAACCACTGCTGTAACACCGGGTACAAAATCAATTCCAATGCGCTCCGCAAAAGATTTAAAGCCAATCACTTCGAGTCGTTTTAGGAACATCTTTTAAGCCTCCTCTTTTGCAGTGTGCTCACGCATTGTACGCATTGCACATTGTGCTGCTTGCTGCTCGGCTTCTTTTTTTGATTTCCCACGACCAATACCTAGCTCCTGACCATTTAACAGTACGCTCGATACAAAGGTACGGTTATGTGCAGGACCCTTTTCATCAATAATTTCATAATGAAGAAGGCCGTTATTTGTTTGTTGTACCATTTCTTGCAATTGGCTTTTAAAATCCATCACATGCGAAAAAGCACCGACTTCTACTTTCGGGAATACGATTCGTTCTAAAAAAGACACAACCGTTTGTAAGCCTTGATCTAAATAAAGGGCGCCAACAAATGACTCAAATACATCTGCAAGTAGCGCTGGGCGTTCCCGTCCACCTGTTAATTCCTCACCTTTTCCGAGTAATACAAAGCGGCCAAAGCCTAATTCATTTGCAAAAATAACAAGTGATGGCTCACATACTATAGATGCTCGTAGCTTCGTCAGCTCACCTTCACTCATATGAGTGTATTTCTCAAAAAGGTATTTAGAAACAGACAGTTCAAGTACTGCGTCTCCTAAAAATTCAAGACGCTCATTATCCGTAAACAATTTACGGCGATGCTCATTCACATAAGATGAATGCGTGAATGCTTGATACAATAAATTTTTATTACTAAATGTGATAGTTAATTCATGCTGTAACAGCTCGAATTGATTGCGTACTTTTTCAGGAAGCACGCCAGATTTCTGCATAGTTCCTTTTCTTTTCATAGCCATTGAACAATCTGCCTTCCTAATAGTTTCTACCGTTTAAGTGTACCTTTTTCAAGGGATTTATGCAAAAGTATTTCGGCTTAAATACAATGTTTTGGAAATTAATTTTTTCCGAAATCAAAAAGAGGACGTTCATAGTTCGCTAAACGAACCATTTCGTCCCCTTTTTAAACATACCTCAGCATAGTATCTGCTCTTCACACTGAAGAAAAGCATGAGTAATTTCTGCCAAAGGCTTTAACTTTATTCAATCATAAACATTTATTGTATAATGACCGCATCCATGTCAGCACCAGTAGAGGTGATTAATCTCTGCTATATAAAGTTAAACGAATTAGTTTAATTTACTTTCGATGTATGAAATTGCAGAACCAACTGTTGAGATTTTTTCAGCATCTTCATCAGAAATTTCCATATCGAATTCGTCTTCAAGCTCCATTACAAGCTCAACTACGTCTAATGAGTCAGCACCTAAATCATCACGGAAAGAAGCTTCTAGAGTAACTTCACTTTCTTCAACACCTAAACGGTCCACGATTACTTTTGTTACGCGTTCTAATACTGTAGACAAAACATTCACCTCCCCTCAAATGATTATACAAAAAATCATTATCTATGACTAATTGAAATTACATTACCATACCGCCATCTATATGTAACGTTTGACCTGTCATATAGTTAGCATCCTCTGAAGCTAGAAAAGCTACGGCCTTTGCAATATCCTCAGGTTGTCCAAGTTTTGCTAGAGGAATTTGCGTAAGCATGCCTTGCTTTAGATCTTCTGGTAGTTGATCAGTCATTTCAGTCTCTATAAAGCCAGGTGCAATCGCATTTACTAAAATATTACGTGATGCTAATTCCTTAGCAGTCGTTTTAGTCAATCCAATAACCCCTGCTTTTGCAGCTACGTAATTAGCTTGCCCAGCATTACCAGCTACACCAACAATCGATGAAATATTAATGATACGCCCTGCACGTTGCTTCATCATTTGACGTGTTACTGCTTTCGTACAAAGGAAAACACCTTTTAGGTTCGTATCTAGCACATCGTCCCATTCATCTTCTTTCATACGCATTAACAAGTTATCACGCGTAATACCCGCATTATTCACTAAAATATCAAGCGAGCCGAATGTTTTCACCGCTGCATCCATTAATGCTGTAACTTCCTCTGTTTTTGAAACGCTTGCTTGTACGGCTATTGCCTCGCCGCCATTCTCTTGAATCGTCGCAACAACTTCTTCTGCTTTTGCCTGTGACCCGCTGTAGTTTACGACAACTTTAGCACCCTCATTAGCAAGCTTTAATGCAATAGATCGTCCTATTCCACGTGAAGCACCAGTTACAACAGCTACTTTACCCTCTAATTTACGCATTAATTGTCCACTCCTTCGCCGCTTCTAGTACAGCCTCTAATGATGTTTCATCATAAACACAGTATGTCGTTACTGAGCGATCGATTTTTTTCACTAATCCACTTAATACTTTGCCTGGTCCGCACTCAATAAAGACATCCACACCTTGCGAAATCATTTCACGCACAGATGCTTCCCATTGGACAGCGCTATATACTTGTTCTACTAGCTCCTGTTGAATAGCTGAAACATCCTCTAATTCTTTCGCCATTACATTGCCGATTACAGGGATTTGTGGAGCAGATAATGATAAATCAGCCAACGCTTCTTTTAATTTTTCAGATGATGGTCGCATTAACTCTGAATGGAATGGACCACTAACAACTAAAGGAATTGCTCGTTTTGCACCAGCTTCCTTTGCCGCTAAAGAAGCCTTTTCAACGCCTTCTTTTGTACCAGAAATAACGATTTGCCCTGGACAGTTTACATTCGCTACCTGAACTGGCTCACCTGCTGCAGATACTTTTTCAGTTACTTCATGCAGTGCCTCAAGCTCCATCCCTAGAATAGCTGCCATAGCACCTTGCCCTGCAGGTACAGCTTCATTCATATAAAGCCCACGCTTATGCACAACAGAAACTGCTTCCTCGAACGATAGCACACCAGCGATTACTAATGCACCGTATTCTCCAAGTGAATGTCCAGCTGCATAATTCGGCGTAATACCTGCTGCACGTAATTTTTCTGCAACCATCACACCAGTAGTTAAGAGTGCCGGCTGTGCATGGTAAGTCAATGTTAGCTCCTCAGCTGGTCCCTCTAACATAAGCTTAGATAGCTCAAAGCCAAGTGCTTGATTTGCACGTTCATAAAATGCTTTACTTGCTGCCGCATTCTCGATAAACTCTTGCCCCATCCCAACTACTTGAGAACCTTGGCCTGGAAAAATAAATGCTATTTTCGTCATTTTTTATTAATCCCCTTTTTAATCAATTATGCCTCGGCATAATTCCGTGTCATCCGCCGGAGGCTTTAGGCCAACATAATGTTTTTTGCGCGAAAGCGTAGTGCTAACGCAGCGTCAGCAGCAAATGTTTTCTGTGCGAAAGCGCAGTGCTAACGTAGCGTCAGCAGCAAATGTTTTCTGTGCGAAAGCGCAGTGCTAACGTAGCGTCAGCAACATGATGTTGGTCACTCAGTCGTGTGTTGTTGCTGTCGCTTCGCTTTCGCACAGATAAAACCGTGTTGCTGTCGCTTCGCTTTCGCACAGATAAATTGCCACAGGACGTGGCGTTCTTAGACTGAGTTCCTCTATTTCAGTGGGTGTTTGGACACCCGCTGAAAGAAGTTAATCAATTTCTAAGTGACGTACTGTTTCTGTAATCGTCGAGATGACTGTATGCTCAACCATCGTATTTGCTTGGCGAATTGCACTGTATATTGCTTTAGCATTGGATGAACCATGTGCTTTAATCACAGGTGCTTGTAAACCAAACAAACCTGCACCACCGTACTCTGTGTAGTCCATTTTGTTTTTTAGGTCACGCAAATTATTTTTCATAAGTACTGCCGAAATTTTCGTTTTTGTTGAAGACATAAACGCCTCTTTTAGCATTGAAAATAATGCGCCAGCTGTACCTTCTATCGATTTCAGCACCATATTACCTGTAAACCCATCCGTTACGACAACGTCCGCTACCCCTTCAAGTAAATCTCGAGCTTCAACGTTGCCGATAAAGTTTAAATCTGCTTCTTTTAATAATCCAAAAGCCGCCTTCGTTAATTCATTCCCTTTTTTATCCTCAGTACCGATATTCAACAAGCCGACACGTGGCTTTTGTAAGCCGCCTACCTTTTTTGCATAAATATCGCCCATAATCGCATATTGCAATAAATGCTCAGGTCGCGCGTCTGCATTCGCCCCTAAATCAAGCATTAAAAAGCCCTTACCATCTAAAGTAGGCAGTGTAGTGGCTAGAGCAGGTCTAGCAATCCCTTCAATACGTCCTACTTTAAATAAGCCTCCCGCCATTAAAGCACCTGTATTACCTGCTGAAAGACAAGCATCCGCCTTTCCTTCTTCAACGGCATCCATCATTCGCGCCATCGATGAATCCTTTTTACGACGAACAGCGCGTGCTGGATCGTCTGTTCCTTCGACAACTTCATCACAATGTACTACAGTTAATCGATCATGTATTTTTAAAAATGGTTCAAGCTTTTGCTGCTGACCATATAATTGAATTTCTAAATTTGGGATTTGCTCTAATGCTAATAAAGCACCTTCAACAACTGATTTTGGTGCGTTGTCTCCACCCATTCCATCAAGCGCTAATTTCATTGTTGTTCACCTTTACCTTTCGTGCGGTACATATCAAATTCACCAACAAAAACTGTTTCACCGTTAACAGTGGACGTTAACTCTACTTTTGTACGATGACTTTTTTCATCACGTCCGATAACGATTGCTTTTGTAATAACACGATCTCCAGCTCTAACAGGTTTCACAAAGGTAATGTTAGAATGTACTGTTAATGCTAGTTCGTCGTCAATAACTGCTACCGCTAATGAGTTTGCCTGCGCAAACAAATGATGTCCACGTGCGATGCCATTGCGCTGAAAAACATGTTCTTCTTTTACATCAAAAATAGATAATGCACGATTATCCAATTCAATATCAATTATTTCTCCGATCACTTCATCAATCGGTAGAGATTTCACTTCATTTTCATAGGTTTTCGAAGCAACATCTTTAATTCGTTCTCGTAATTCTGGAATCGCTAATTCCATACGATCTAAACGAATTGTTTGGACACTAACCTGAAACTGTGTTGCTAGCTGTTCATCTGTGACGAATGGATTATCAGCTATCGTTTCGGATAATAGTCGCTGTCGCTCTTTTTTCGTTCGTCTCAACATCATTCGCCACCTTTTTAGTTGTTATTAGCACTTGGTACTAATATCAGTATATAGAGTATAAAAAAAGAATGCAAGACTTGTTTTAAAAACAAGTGCTCACATTCCTAATGGAGCATCAATATTCAGTTAGTCGAATCGATCCCCTTGTAAAACACCTGAATTTTCAAGCATTTCACGTAAATATTTGTACTCATCATCATGCCAAAAAGCATCCGTCTTAAGCATATCTGTTGCATCTTTTCTCGCAGTTTCAAGTATTCGATAATCATGCACTAAATCCGCTACTTTAAAATCAGGCAAACCACTTTGTTTACGCCCAAAGAAATCACCCGGACCACGTAGTTCCAAATCCTTTTCAGCTAGGCGGAAGCCATCATTTGTTTCTGTCATCGACTGCATTCGCTCTTTACCTTCATCCGATTTAGGATCGGCTAGCAACACACAATATGACTGATGTTCACCTCGTCCAACACGCCCACGTAGCTGATGCAACTGAGCTAAGCCAAAGCGTTCAGCATCATAAATAATCATAAACGTTGCATTCGGCACGTTAACCCCAACTTCAACAACTGTTGTAGACACAAGCACATGAATAGTTCCTTCACTAAAGGCTCGCATAACAGCGTCTTTTTCATCCGCGGATAGGCGACCATGCATTAATCCGACATTGTAACGCCCATTAAAATATGCAGCAAGCTGTTCATAGATTTCTACAGCATTTTGTACATCCAGCTTGTCTGATTCCTCGATCAGAGGACAAATAGCATAAGCCTGTCTACCAGCAGCAAGTTCTAATTCTAGCTTTGACATAACAGAGCCAAATTGCTCTTTTTTCATCCAATGTGTTTCAATTTGCTTACGCCCGGCTGGCATTTCATCGATCATTGAAACATCCATTTCTCCGAATGCTGTAATCGCTAGTGTACGCGGTATTGGTGTCGCCGTCATAAAGAGCACATCTGGATTTTCTCCTTTATCACGCAATATTCTACGCTGCTCTACACCAAAACGATGCTGTTCATCTGTAATAACAAAACCAAGCTTGCAAAAAACAACATCAGGCTGAATTAGCGCATGTGTACCAATTAAAATATCTATATCTCCATTTGCCAGTTCTTCTAACAGTAAACGACGCTCCTTCGCTTTCGTTGATCCTGATAGTAAAGATACACGTACGCCAAACGGCTCAAACCATTCCACCAAATTTTCAGCATGCTGCTCAGCTAAAATTTCCGTCGGCGCCATTAATGCCCCCTGAAAACTAGCAGTTACGGCTGCGTATAAACATATTGCCGCAACAACGGTTTTCCCCGACCCTACATCACCTTGAAGTAAGCGGTTCATACGATGCGGCTCTTTCAAATCTTTGCAAATTTCATTAACGACGCGTTTTTGTGCACCTGTTAATTCATATGGTAACGATGCAATAAAGGCACGTATCTTTTGCAAATCAAACTGTATAACTGTCCCTTGCTCACTGTCCTTTCTAATTTTACGTAACGCTTGAATACGTAGTTGAAAGTTTAGTAACTCCTCATAAGCAAAGCGTCTTCTAGCCTGCTTCGCATGTCCTGCATCAATAGGGAAATGTATTCCCTCCAGCCCATCACGTATTGTAGCAAGCTTATAATCCGTTCGTAAGCTCTGTGGAACAGCATCAGGTATCTCAGCACCAAATTCATCGAGCACTTGACGCATATATTTACGAAAACGTTTTTGCGGAATCAAACCTTTTAAACTATAAACAGGTTCAAAGTCGACTTGATCTGTCTTAGGCCCAAACGTTACAGACGTTCCATTGATTACTTGTCTACCCCTGTCCCATTTCCCTGTAACGGTAATAATAGCTCCCGGTACAAGCTTCTGCTTCAAATAGCCTTGGTTAAAAAAAACAACCTTAACTAAATGTCGACCCGCTAGCACCGTGACTTGTAATCGTGTTTTATTGCGACCTAAAAACAAAACTGTCGGCTCACGTTCAACTTTACACTCAACAGTGACACGTTCATTATGTGGTGTTTGTGCCAAATCCTTTAAACGAAAATCCTCATGTCGATGCGGAAAAGTCCATAACAAATCCGCGATTGTCTCGATGCCTAATGCCTCTAAATGTCCTGCTGTTTCTTTCCCGATTCCCTTTAATTCAGTAACGGGACACGTTAAATCAGTCACCTTGCACGACAGCTCCTCCAATTTTTTTCACCACAAGTACTTTACCTACAGTCATTCGTTTCACCATACTATTTTTCAGCATTTGAGTTTTCCCCTTTCTTACGATTACTCTTAGCTTTCATAATATTGTTGTTCGCGTTTAACACTTTTGAATAATCCATGCTACGCATTTATATAGATTCTATTATCATTATATAACTTTTCATTTATATTGCCTCAAAAAAACACGCCTTCCACTTAGGAAAGCGTGCTTAGTATTTTTATTTTTGAAGTGATTTGATACTTTCTAAATTACCATTATCAAAAATGGCTTTGCTTATCGCTTTACCTGTTGGTGTTGCAGCAAGGCCTCCACGTGCAGTTTCTTTTAAATTCGGACTCATAGATTGTCCAATTCGATACATTGCACCAATCACTTCATCACACGGGATGCGACTTGTGACCCCTGCAAGTGCC
Organism: Lysinibacillus sp. NPDC059133; assembly: GCF_042755925.1. Classification (NCBI taxonomy): domain Bacteria; kingdom Bacillati; phylum Bacillota; class Bacilli; order Caryophanales; family Bacillaceae; genus Lysinibacillus; species Lysinibacillus sp. NPDC059133. Next base: position 79,534 of record NZ_JBHZDH010000018.1, read on the forward strand.
ATATCCGCTGCAACAAGTGAATTTGCCGCTCCCATAGCATTTCGCTTAACACAAGGAACCTCTACTAATCCAGCCACCGGGTCACAAACAAGCCCTAGCATATTTTTCAGTGTAATGGCAAATGCTTCTGAACATTGCTGCGGTGTACCACCAGCCATCTCTACAATCGCTGCCGCTGCCATACCAGCAGCTGAGCCAACCTCTGCTTGACAGCCGCCAGCAGCGCCTGAAATCGAAGCATTATTGGCAACAACGAAGCCGAAAGCACCCGATGTGAATAAATAACGAATCATTTGCTCACGTGTCGGATTCAGCTTATTCTTCACTGCAAACAGTGTCCCTGGTACAACTCCAGCTGAACCTGCAGTTGGGGTAGCACAAATAGTGCCCATAGCCGCATTAACTTCATTTGTTGCAACCGCTTTACTCACCGCGTCTAGTAATAAATCCCCCGACAATGATTTTCCTTGTGCAATGTAATTTTGAAGCAATACTGCGTCACCACCTGTTAAACCCGTTACAGATTTAACACCCTTCAAGCCTCTTTCAACAGCTTCCTCCATCACCGTTAAATTATTGTCCATTTGCTGTATAATTTCTTCTCTTGTGCGTCCAGTTATTAACATTTCCTGCTCTATCATAATTTCAGAAATTAGTTTTCCTTCTTGCTCCGCTCGTTCAACTAGTTCACGAACATTATGAAACAATACGTCCATATTGGGGCACCTCCTTAGTTATTAATTTTAGAAACTTTCGAAATATGTGGTATTAAAGAAATTTGTTGTAATACTTTTTCCTCGATGTTTTGATCGATTTCTATCACCATAAGGGCTGTTAAACCACGTTCAATACGAGAAACCTCCATATGCCCAATGTTGACTGCATGCATCGCCAAGCAATTTGCCACATTGGCAATACAGCCTGCACGATCATCATGGACAACAAGAATTGCTGGCATGCCTCCTGTTAAACGTAGCTTGAAGCCGTTCACCTCACTCACTTCAATTTTACCGCCACCGATAGAAATACCAACAACGGACATCTCTCCTTCATCATCGCCAATCACAAGGCGAGCTGTATTCGGATGCTCCATATTTGCTGTTTCTGGGATAAATTCATAGTCCAAGCCGGCCTTTTCTGCATCGGCAAAAGCTGTTTTAATTCGCTCATCGAATGTATCGTAATTTAATAGGCCCCCTATCAAAGCTACGTCTGTTCCATGTCCTTTATACGTTTCTGCAAACGAACCATATAAGTGTATTTTCGCCCACTTTGGTTGTCTTCCAAATAAATCTCTAGCTACACGACCAATTCGTGCGGCACCTGCCGTATGAGAAGAAGAAGGCCCAATCATCACTGGTCCAATAATATCAAATACTGAAGTAAACTTCATAATAACACCCCTCTATTCTATCTATATAATTTTTTTGATTTTTTACTTATATAATGCTTGATAGTTACTATAAAAGCAAAACATTTCTTTATCAACTTTCAGAAAATTTACACGACTATAATTTACACAATGGAAATATTGATTACCTTTGTCTACTCCAGATAAACAACGATTTCAAATTGCCGATATTCCAGCATTTTCAAATGCATCGTCCTCTGGATACGCACATCAAATCGTTTATTTTAGCGAATTTATATCTAATATATTCCCCTAGTCTCCTTGTACCATAAACAAAAGCAGTACACGTTGTGTGCACTGCTTTGTCTACTTATCCGCAAGTAGCATTGAATTATTCTGCTGAAATAATATATGGATATAATCCTTGTTTACCATTAAATAACTCTACTTCAACCTCTGGATAATTCTCTTCAATAAATTTTACTAATTCCGAGGCATTTTCTTCTGTTGTATCCTCACCATAGATGACTGTTACAATTTCTGCATCTTCATTCACTAAATCAGTAATTACCTTCTCAGCAGCATCTTTTAATGCTGGAGTAGATAATACAATTTTACCTTCTGCAAGAGCCATGAAATCGTCCTTATGAATGTCCACACCATCAATAGATGTATCTCGAACTGCATAGGTTACTTGACCTGTTTTAACATTTGCATAAGCTTCTGTCATTGTTGCTTGGTTCATTTCAACTGTCGCCTCTGGATTAAACGATAGAATCGCTGCCATACCTTGAGGGATTGTTTTCGTAGGAACTACAGCCGCTTCTATATCTAAAAGCTCTACCGCTTGTTCTGCTGCCATGACGATATTTTTGTTATTTGGTAAAATTAATACTTTTTCAGCACCAATTTCTTGTACCGCCTTCACAATATCTTCAGTTGAAGGGTTCATTGTTTGACCGCCTTCAATAACATAAGAGGCACCAATTGAACGAAGTAATTCAGCAACTCCCTCGCCCATTGCAATCGTTACAATTGCATATGGATGCTTTTCTGCTTTTTTGGCTGGAGAAGGTGCTTTATGATCCTCACCAACAATGGCAGAATGCTGTTCACGCATATTGTCGACCTTAATTTTAATAAGACTACCATATTTTTGACCCATTGCTAAAACAGAACCTGGCTGCTCAGAATGAATATGCACTTTTGCAATCTCTTCATCTGAAATAACAAGTAAAGAATCACCTAGAGGGTTTAATTCATTACGGAATTGTTCCTCGCTAAATGGCTCTTTTCCTTCTTCAAAACGTACCATGATTTCTGTACAATAACCAAACTCAATATCGATAGTATTCATGAAATCTTGTGCTCTATGATGCTCTGCATTAATTAAATCATCTAAAGTTGCTTCATTTTTCACCGGTAATGGCTCACCTTTTAAGGATGCTAAAAATCCTTCGTACACAAATAATAGACCCTGGCCACCACTATCTACAACACCTACTTCTTTTAGAACAGGTAAAAGCTCAGGTGTACGCTCTAACGAAGCCTGCGCTTCAGCAGTAAAGGCTTCCATCACTGCAATGATATCGGTTTCAGTTTCTGCCACTTCCACGCCTTTTTTCGCCGCTTCACGTGCAACTGTTAAAATTGTTCCTTCAACCGGCTTCATTACTGCTTTATAGGCAGTTTCAACGCCAGCTTGGAAAGCACCTGCTAAGCCCTTGGCATCAATTGTCGCTTCTTTTTCAATAAATTTACCAAAGCCACGGAATAACTGCGATAAAATAACGCCCGAATTCCCGCGTGCTCCCATAAGTAAACCTTTTGATAAAGCTTGAGCAGTTTTACCGATATGCTCTGAGACATATTGCTCCGTTTCCTTTGCGCCAGATGTCATCGATAAGTTCATATTCGTTCCTGTATCACCATCTGGTACTGGAAATACATTTAATGAATCAACATAATTTGCATTTTGGAATAGGTGATGGGCACCCATTTGCACCATTTCTGCAAACTTTATTCCGTCTAAAGACTGCATTCGATTTAGTTCCTCCTTAGTCATTCGCTACACGAACGCCCTGCACAAAGATATTGACAGATTTTACGCTCATACCTAATGTTTTATCCACTGTATATTTCACTTTCGATTGTACTTGATAAGCAACTTCCGAAATTTTTGTCCCGTAACTAACAATAATGTACATATCAATATGTAAATCGTCGTCCTGTTTTCGAATCACAACACCTTTTGCAAAGTTTTCTTTACGTAAAATATCAGTTAGACCATCACGAATTTGATGTTTAGATGCCATGCCAACAATACCGTAGCACTCTACAGCAGCGCCACCGGCTATTTGCGCAAGTACATCAGTTGAAATATCAATTTGGCCGAATTCATTGTTTAACTCAATTGACATAGAAATGCCCCCTTGGCTCTTTTTGACTAAATGATATTGTAACACTTTCGTTATACATTAAGCAACCTTAGAAGGCATGAAAGCGCACTGTATCAACGTTTTTCTGACATTATAAAGGTAAACATACATCTTCATCGAAATTTCCACTTTTACTGTAAAAGTTGTTACGACCGTTTTGCTTTGCTGTGTATAGTGCTTGATCGGCTAATTCACAGCATGTTTTTAATTGCTCGCTATTTGAAATTTTAGCATGACACATCCCGATGCTGACCGTAAGAATATCAGCTACTTTTGAATGCTCATGACGAATGTTTAAGTTGCGTACTTCCTCTAAAATTTCCTCACAAACATGCTCTGAAAACTTGGCGGCATGCTGGCTAACGATTACGAATTCTTCGCCTCCCCAACGTGCTGCAAATGCATTATACTTTTCTGCAATTTCATCTAAAAGAGCTGCCACTTTTATTAATGCTTCATCACCTTGTAAATGACCGTAAGTATCATTTAAATTTTTAAAGAAATCAATATCAATCATCATGACAGATAAAGATTTTGGTTTACTAAGTTGTTGCCCTATTTGTGTCAATTTATTATTAAAAGCTCGTCGATTGGGCAAATTTGTCAACGTGTCCCGAAGCGCTTGCTCTGATAGTTCATTATTTTTCTCAGCTAATAATTCCGACAATTTTTTGGATTTAATCATTTCTTCTTGTAATAAAATATGTTGTTTCGTCAATTGTCTTTGAACTTTATAAATATATCGCTGAATAACTAGCCCTATGGGAATAATAAGGGACATTGGTAAAAGTATTTTAATACTTTCACCCGATACCCCAACACTCAGATAAGCACTTATTAAAATGGGTGGTACTGTTATTAACATAATCCAAAAAATTTTCAGGAAAGGGATAGAAAAAATAACGCAAATCAATAAAAACAGCACTTCATAAAGAGCTGCATGTTTAAAGAAATAAACGTCCATTACGGTGATAACAGTAATTAATAACAATATAGTATAAATATAAGAGAGTAAGATAAATTCATATTTTCGTAAATTAAGAGTTGTAACCTGAATTCTCTTTTCTTTTACAAATAATAACACCGCTAAATCTATACAAAACAATATAGTGTGTATTGCTATATAAGCTGGCACCATCGCTCGTTCTGTTTTCGAAAAAAAGACCTCACCATAATGAATTATTGTAATGATGGCTGATACATACATTAATGTCCACGCTACTGTTCGCATACGTTTCAAATTAAATTGAATCATTTCTTTCCGTATAGAGAGAACTAGCTTTTCTTGATTTTCCATAACGTCCGCTCCTAATAAAACAATCTTGCAAATTCATTTCGCCATGGCGTAATTATTGCTGTCGCAACCGATTTCGCTAAAAAATGGCTGAATGAAGATAATTTGTGCTATTTTTATCGTCTAAACAATGAAAATTACAAGTAGTCTTTGCAAAATCATTAAAAAAGGAGTGGAATTAGCTCCACTTTTAGCCAAAGCTCAAAAAACAAAACTTCTATAGCAGGCATTTCACTCCGCTGCATAAAACATTCTCAAAAAAATAAAAAAGCTACTGCTTTATTTCAAAGATCAGCTTTCATGTTTTTTGTAAAACTATTGTGTCAATGAAATGAAGGTGCCCTAAAAATATGGTTTTGCTGCAAAGTGAGGGGTTGATTTTCGTTCCGGCCGGGCGCTTTCCGGGGGCGTCGGGGCAACAACTGGGTTTTTTTTGTGCGACAGTGAAGCGGCAGCAATCAATGTTTTCTGCGCGAAAACGAAGTGTCATCGCACCGTTACGGCAGAAGTGGCTCTAAAGATAATAAAGTTTTTAAAAATTTGCGTGGAAACTTTTATTTTCATACCCTCTTTCTGATTTCCTTATATAATAAAAGTATTGATAAATATTTCAATATTTATATACATAAGGAAATGGTGGTGCGCTAGGTTGTATTCTCATAAGCCAAAAGATTATGAGTGTCCATTTTGTCGTATTGTATCAGGTAAAGAAAAACAAAATAATGGTACAAAACAAAGAGACATTATTTATCAAGATAAACATGTAACAGCATTTATTGCGAGTAAATGGTGGCCAAACAATAAAGGACATGTTCTAGTTGTTCCGAACGAACATTTTGAAAATATATATGAACTTCCAGCAGAAATGGCTACTGAAATTCATCGTGTTGCTCAATTAGCAGCATTTGCAATGAAAAATACATACGGTTGTGATGGGATTTCTACTCGGCAGCATAATGAACCTGCAGGAAATCAAGATGTGTGGCATTATCATCTTCATGTATATCCAAGATTTGAAGGTGACAATCTTTACATGACGAAAGGTTACTACACAGAACCTGACGAACGACCTTTCTACGCGGAAAAGTTACGTTCATGGATACACAAAAATATTTAGGTCATTTAGTTTTAATTCAAACAAGGGGATAGGGTATGCTTTTCGTCTTCAAAAAAATTATATAAATTTATTATTCATAGAAGTCATAAAGTAAAAATAAAGACCACTTAAGTACCCATCTATCCATTATGCTGATAGATAGGTACTTTATTTTAACAAGCCTAATTAAAATACTATTTTATTTCTATACGCTACATACAATTATATTCATTTGAATTACTTTTTTAATTAAAATAAGCTTTTAATAAGCGTATCAATCATTACTGGCATTTCCTTAAATGCGCTATCCACATGTAGTCTTTCCGTCTTTTGATGAGCATCCTTCCCAAACGGTCCAACATTTAAAACAGGGCCCTGTAACGCGGACATGGCTTCAAACGGAATACTATACGTGTCTCCCCATACAGGTGTGTTGCGTTCGAATGCTATCCATTCATTAGAGTTATCCGAATAATTGACATAGCTCAAGTCACAAATTCCATTAAAATAGTGAATTTGCTCCACTTCAATATTAAATGTTTGGGCTGTTTTCTTCATCAATTCAATGGATTGAATAACAAGAGGATCATTGGATGAATTGATAGCCGGATAGTAAGGTGGTGCATATAGCAACACTGTCGCTGGTGATAGTTCCTGGCAACGAATCATTAGCTGATCCACGATGCGAATAGATTTCTCTCGATCATCCCATGTGCTATTTTCAAGAACTTGATTTTTTATTAAATTTACTTCCTCGGCGCCGAATTTATTAATCGCATACTCTAAAAGTGCCTCATAACGAAGTACTTTTACTTCACCTACGCCTTGTACCTTTTCTCGCTCACAAATCCGCTTATATTGTTCATTACAAGCTGACATTGCTTCCGATGCAACTTGTTCAAAAATATCCATTACTTGCGATGCTGTACGCTTTAATAAAAACACATTGTAAAGGGCTGCTGCACGATAGGGTGTTTGTGTAGAATACTCCATTTTCAAATCTTTTAATTGTAAGGATACTGGTAATGGTGTACTTTCACCAAGATCTGTTTCACGGAAAATCGGATTCCATTCCATATGCTGCGTCATATAGGAAGCAATAAAATTTGCGGTCATTCCTTTTAATGGCTCACCCACATGTGTCTCTTTTCCGTAAAATAAGGCAGCCGGCATAATTTTACCGATCGTTCCTGAATAAATATATTCATTGGTATCAGCTGGTCCTTGTGAAAAAGAAGGCTCACTATTTAAAAATAGTTTATAAGAGAGTCCGTGCTGTTCACGAAGTCTGACAAGCTCTACAACTGCTGCACGCATCCCAGCAGAATTCACTTCTTCGTCTGGCACAGCCGTTAAAATAAGATTGATGGGCCATTCTTCGATACTTGCCTTTTCAATCAACTGCATATGCAAAGCAAGCCCCATTTTCATATCCATCGTTCCACGACCAAATAAATAGTTGCCTGATTCTAAATCAAACCTTGCCGCTTCAGGTAAATCCTTTTTGTATTTAGGTTCCATTAGCTTTTTTGTCAGCTCTTCAGGGTAGAAGGCTAATGGTTCCAGCTCGCCATATTCTTCCGTATGGACCGTATCAAAATGACTAATTAACACAACCGTTTCTGTTGCAGATGGGTGCTTATACAAGGCAGTCACAGCATTGCGTTCAAGGCCCGCATCATGTAATTCAATAAATTCTGGGTTTTGCTGAAAATAAGAAAGCGTTTGCAATTTATTTTTTAATTTATAGGCAAATTCATGTTCACCTTTAGTTAATGTCCTACTTTCCGATACGAAAAACATATACATTTCTTAAAAAATGTAGACATCTCTACTGTGACACCACTTATATCTTCCGACTTTCGTATTTGTGTCTTCCTTATTCTCCGAGTCTGGTTTCGCATAAAGCTACTGCCATTTAGTATGACTCTCCAAAGGCTTAAATTCCGCAGTATCGTTGCGTACACATCTAAGGTTTAGTGTCAGTTAAATTCCCTAGATTGAGTAATTTGCTAAGTTAATGCTTGCGTTCAAATCTCTATCCAATTTTAATCCACAAGAGCAGATATTTAATTGTTCAACAGAGTCATATCTCGTACCGCCAGGGTAGGCATAAACTCGCCCTTTGTTTCCATTCTTCTCAGCGTTACAACATTTACACCAACACGTTTAGCAAATTTCCCAATGGACATTCATTCC
>NZ_JBHZDH010000019.1:0-2933 GCF_042755925.1 Lysinibacillus sp. NPDC059133
CTTTCGCCCATTGTGGAAGATTCCCTACTGCTGCCTCCCGTAGGAGTCTGGGCCGTGTCTCAGTCCCAGTGTGGCCGATCACCCTCTCAGGTCGGCTACGCATCGTCGCCTTGGTGAGCCGTTACCTCACCAACTAGCTAATGCGCCGCGGGCCCATCTTATAGCGACAGCAAGACCGTCTTTCAGTATTTCACCATGAAGTGAAATAGATTATTCGGTATTAGCCCCGGTTTCCCGGAGTTATCCCAAACTATAAGGTAGGTTGCCCACGTGTTACTCACCCGTCCGCCGCTAACGTCAAAGGAGCAAGCTCCTTTTCTGTTCGCTCGACTTGCATGTATTAGGCACGCCGCCAGCGTTCGTCCTGAGCCAGGATCAAACTCTCCATAAAAAGAAATTTGATTAGCTCAAATTGTTTTGCTGGCATCATGTTTGATGTCCAAAATTTTGTTTCGTTCACCAACTCAAGGTTAGCTACTAAAAACTTTATTGATTACGTTTTGCTTGTTCAGTTTTCAAGGTTCATTTCGTTGCTATTTTCTCAGCAGCAACTCTTATATAGTATCACGTCGTAAACTCGATGTCAACAACTAATTTATTTAATTTAATTGTTGTTTTTCAGTTATCTTAGCGACTCGTATAATATTACTCTCTTAATTTAAAAAGGTCAACACTTTTTCTAATAAAAATTAATACTTTTTCATTTCATCGAAAAACTTCCTATTTATATACTTACGAAAAAAATTATCATTAGACTCTTCATTTCAAGTCAATATAACTTTTTATTGGTATCTAAAATAGAATTTTATCATAATCTTCAATAAGAATTTAATAGATTCTATAAAAAATCAACAAAAAAACTCGGCATAGAAACCGAGTTTTTAAAATGGAAAGAAAAATGGGATTGCCAGCATCATAACAATAAACATAATAATCTGTAGTGGAATTCCAATCTTCACAAAGTCCATAAACTTATAACCGCCAGCAGTCATAACTAGCGCATTTGTTGGGGAAGCAATCGGAGTAACAAACGCCATACTTGCTGCTACAGCAACAGCCATCATAAATGTCGTTGGACTTGCCTCCATTGCAATCGCGGCATTCATAGCAATTGGCGCGAACAAGACAGCAGTCGCCGTATTACTAATAAACTGTCCAAAAATAACTGTTAAAATATATACGCCAACTAGTACTCCATACGGTCCATAATCTCCAAGTGCATTAATGATACCATCGGATAAAATAACCATACCACCTGTTTTCTCCAATGCAGTCGCCATCGGAAGCATTGCAGCTACAAGCACAATACTTTCAAAATTCATATTGCTATACGCATCTTCCATATTACGTAAACAACCTGTTAATATCATCAATACGGCACCAATCATAACGGAAATAACAGCAGGGAAAATTTCAAAAGCCATTAACACAATCATTAAAAGCATAATGACACCTGCAATACCTGCTTTCCCCGTGGCTGCAGCTACACTCGCTTGCTCCTTTGGCTGACCCACAACAACGACATCCTGTGTTTCCCTTGCCAGTAACAAAATCTCATCCCAAGCACCTTGTACTAAAATGGCATCTCCAAATTTCAATTTATGTGTCACCATATCCTGAAGTTTATAGCCGCCTCTACGATTAATGCCAATTATATTAAGATTATATTTTTCTCGGAAGCCTAGGGCGCTAACAGTCTTATTAATAAAGCTGGAATTTGGCGTTAATAATACCTCAGCAATACCAAGATGCTTCGATACCAAATCATCAGCCTCTCCTTCAGCCAGTTCCTGCATCTCTAGACTATAATCTGCAGCAAAACGACGAATATTCTCTTCCTCACCTTGGACATACAATTCATCTTTGGCATGTATCACACTTGTCGGACCTGCCATTTCCTGATATGTCATCGGTAAAAAACTAATGCCTTCTTGAGATCGTCGATGAATTTTCATCATACAAAGCATATATTTGGCCGGAAGCTTCAATTCTGCTAATGTTGCGTCTATAATCGAGGAATCTTCGGGCACAAATACTTTAAACAAACGATTGTTTAAATCATATTGCTTAATAATTTTCTTCGGAGATAGTTTATAGTCAGCTTTTGTTTGTGAACGGTTCTTATCATTTGGTAATAGTTTATTTCGCACAAGTACTAAATAGGTAATACCAACAATCATCCCTACAATACCTATGGGCGTCACTTCGAAAAATCCAAGCTTATTATAGCCACGATCTACTAATAACTGACTGACAATTAAATTTGTTGGTGAAGCAATTAAAGTCATAAGCCCTGAAAGACTCGCGACATAAGAAAGTGGTAGCAAGAATTTTGACGGACTTTCCTTCATACTAATCGCAATACTAACAACGATCGGCATCATTAAAGCTACAGTACCTGTGTTACTCATAAAGGCACCTACCGTCCCTACAATAATGAGCAATAACACAAATAATTTCAGCTCACTATCACCTGACCATTTCAACAATAATCGTCCTGCCATCCCTGCAAGTCCAGTTCGCAAAATTCCTGCACCCACAACAAATAACCCCGCAATCATTAAAACTACAGCGTTCGAAAAACCCGCTAGTGCCTCTGTCGGCGTTAAAATATCTGTAATGACAAATGCTAAAAGTGACACAATCGCAACGAGATCTGCTCGTACTTTATTCGTCACAAATGCAAAAATTGTCGCTCCTAAAATAAGAAATGTTAATGTAAGCTGCACATCTAAGAATTCCTTTCTAACATTAATCATTGTGCTAGGTGATACATAAAACCTTTTGTAATTGCAGCACCTTGCACGTTTATCATTTAGATTCATTATATCTTACCCAAAACGATATATGAGAAAGTTCACCATCTTTACAAAATAAAAAACTCCTCACCATAGCGCGAGGTTGATTTCCGTTCCGGCTGGGTGCTTTGTTGC
>NZ_JBHZDH010000019.1:3032-76041 GCF_042755925.1 Lysinibacillus sp. NPDC059133
ATGACGCTTCGCTTTCGCACAGTTAAAACATTTGTTGCTGACGCTTCGCTTTCGCACAGTTAAAACATTTGTTGCTGACGCTTCGCTTTCGCACAGTTAAAACATTTGTTGCTGACGCTTCGCTTTCGCACAGATAAAACATTTGTCGCTGACGCTTCGCTTTCGCCCAGAGCAAAGCTTCCTGGGGGCGTCCGATGAGCCGCTTGGGCCAACAGATGTTTTTTGCGCGAAAGCGTAGTGCTAACGAAGCGTCAGCAAAGTGTTTTTGTCTGTGCGAAAGCGTAGTGCAACGTAGCGACAGCAACAGCACCGATGTTGGTCACGAAGGCGTTATCACAGGATGTGATGGTTTTAGTCTTCGTTCCTCTATTGCTGATCCCCAAGGAGTCGCCCAGCCGGAACGAAAATCAACCAATTCACCTAGCATGTATTATTTAGCATAGGATGTTATTTATAATAATAATACTTTTGCTGAGGAGTTGTTGATTTTTCACGGAGAGTGGCGACTCCTGCGGGATGAGCTTGCGCTGAAAGCCCCGCAGGAACGTAGTGACGAGGAGAATCAATTATGCCTCGGCATAATTGCGTCCGGAATCGGCTTTGTGCATGCACAAAGAACTCCTTTCCGATTCCGTGACATCCGCCGGAGGCTGTAACTTCTTCCAGCAGGTTATCCAAACACCTGTTGAAAGAAGTTACAGCCAAGCCCGCGGAAAGCGCCAACTCGGAGTGAAAATCAACCTTTGCTTATTGATACACTTTAATATATGTTCCCTTGTAGACAATTTGAAAGGATGCCAATGTAATTTTGGCATCCTTTCAGTATTTTTGAGAGCTTTTAAATTATATTAGTTAAATCGCTGTGCAATCATATCGTAAAGATAACGTGCTTGGTCGTATTCTGGCTGTAATGTAAATGCTTGTTTTAGGTGGTACATAGCATCTTCTGTTTGCTCAGTAGATACCGCATATAATACACCTAAATTATAATGTGCATCTGCGTTATTCCAATCCTGTTCAATCAAATAATCTAATTCCTTTTTACCTTCTTCAAACATTTCTAGCGCACATAGCACGATCGCATATGCTAGACGAATTTGTGTATCTTCTGGCGCAAGCTCTGAAGCTCGTTGTAAGTATGGCAGTGCAAGCTTCGAATTTTCCATTCGTTCAAAGCATTTGCCCATCATATAATACACATCTGCGCCTTCAATTTTATGTTTTAGTGCTTGCTCATAAAGCTTTACTGCTTCCGCATATCGTTCCGCATTATAATATAAATTTGCTAAACCATAATAAGCAGTTGCTGCTGTTTCATCGACAGTGATTGCTTTTTGAAAAAAGCGTTCTGCTCGTTCAGTATCCTCTAAGACTGCTAAGAGATTTCCGAAATTCACATAACCTATTGGGTTTTCAGGCTCTTCTTCAATCGCTTGTGTAAAAAGTTGTGCAGCATCCTCGTAGCGCTTTTCTTGAAACGCTTGAATGCCTTGCTCGTTAAAATCCATTGTTTTTCTTCACCTCTATGTAGCGAAAGACTGCCTAAATTCTATACGCTTTAGGAAAGAGTATAAGCAGTCTTTGCGCAAATTAACCTACATATGTTAGTTTTTCGTTATTTTTAAAGACTTCGTCGATTGTACCGCCACCTACACATTCTTCACCGTCATATAGTACAACAGCTTGTCCAGGTGTAATCGCACGTACTGGCTCAGCAAACGTAATATGTGTACGTCCATCCTCTAAAATTTCCACTTCTACTGGTGTATCTGTTTGACGATAACGGAATTTTGCTGTGCATGAAAATTTCCCGGGCAATTTTTTTGTCGAAGTATAGCTCATTTTCACAGCAGTCAGTGAAGTTGAAAATAGCGAATCATTATTGAAGCCTTGTCCAACTAGTAACACATTGCGCTCCAAATCTTTCCCTAACACGAACCAAGGCTCCCCGTCACCACCAATTCCAAGACCATGACGTTGACCAAGCGTATAGTACATTAATCCGTCATGTTGGCCCATTACGACACCATCCATCGTCTCCATCTTACCAGGTTGGGCTGGTAAATATTGACTTAGGAATTCTTTGAAATTACGCTCTCCAATAAAGCAAATTCCTGTTGAATCTTTTTTCTTCGCTGTCGCTAACCCAGCTTCCTCCGCAATTTTACGGACTTCCTTTTTCTCAATATGTCCAATTGGGAACATTACATGCGACAATTGTTCCTGCGATAATTGGTTTAAGAAATACGTTTGATCTTTATTATTGTCAATGCCTCGAAGCATTTGAACTTCGCCATCGCCACTACGATCAACTCGAGCATAGTGACCTGTCGCTAAATAATCAGCTCCAAGATCCATCGCATGCTCTAAAAACGCTTTAAATTTAATTTCCTTATTACACATAACATCAGGATTTGGCGTGCGTCCTGCTTTATACTCTTCTAAAAAGTAGGTGAAAACCTTATCCCAATATTGCTTTTCAAAATTCACTGCATAGTACGGAATCCCGATTTGATTACATACTTTAATAACATCATCATAGTCTTCTGTAGCTGTACAAACGCCATTTTCGTCTGTATCATCCCAGTTTTTCATAAATATCCCGATTACTTCATATCCTTGTTGTTTTAGTAAATATGCAGCAACCGAAGAATCTACCCCACCCGACATGCCGACAACAACACGAATTTGTGAGGGGTCACGTGTTTCTTTCATTATGGTCACCTTTTCTTTTATCAAAATTCCATTACATGTACAATTTTTGCAAATTATTATTTTGCGAGTCTTTTCACAATCGCCGCAGTTTTTTCAGCAGCATGTTGTACGTCAGCTTCTATTAAACCTTGGCCGAAGCTAAAGCGGATCGAGTTACGTAATTCCTCTGTCCCTTGTCCAAACATCGCAACTAACACGTGTGATGGATCAATGGAGCCAGCAGTGCATGCAGAACCACTAGATACGCAAATACCTGCCATATCAAGATTTACAAGGAATGACTCTACTTCCATACCAGAAAAACTTACATTTAAAACGTGTGGGAGCGTATTTTCTAACTCTCCATTCACATGAAATGCTAGATTTTCCTTCGTGAAAACATCCAGCATAATTTGCTTAAAGCGATTGTATAGCACTCGCTTTTCTTCTCGCAACTCATTTGCAATTTGTACTGCAGTTGCAAAGCCAATCACTGCGGGCACATTTTCAGTACCTGCACGGCGTTTTTTCTCATGTGCTCCACCTAATGCATAGCTAGTAAATGGTGTCCCTGCTTTTTGGTATAGGAAACCAATACCTTTAGGCCCATTAATTTTATGTGCGGAAACACTTAGCAAATCAACATGTAAATCAGCAACATTAATTGACTCTAAACCATATGCCTGTACAGCATCTGTATGGAAAACAGCCTTATGTTCGCGTAGCAAGTTACCAATTTCGGCAATCGGTTGAATTGTACCGACTTCATTATTACCGTACATAATCGTTACTAAAATTGTATCCTCACGCAATGCATTTCGCACGTCTTCTACAGAAACACGTCCTTTTTCATCCACCGGCAAATATGTCACATCAAAGCCATCTCGCTCAAGCTTTTCACAAGTATGTAAAACCGCGTGATGTTCAATTTGTGTGGTAATGATATGCTTCCCTTCAGCAGCCCGTGCATAAACAGTGCCAAAAATAGCCGTATTATCCGCCTCTGTTCCGCCACTTGTTATAATAATTTCCCCTGGTTGAGCACCAATTGATTTGGCAAGTATTTCACGTGCATCATCTAAATATTTGCGCGCCTCTCGACCTATCCCATGAATACTTGATGCATTTCCATAAACTTGTTGCATTGCTGTAGTCATAGCGTTTATTACTTTGTCATTCATTGGTGAAGACGCAGCATGATCGAGATAAATATATGAATTCATGTTGAAAACTCCTTTGTACGAAAAGCGCTAAAGATTCGTCTCCATGCCACAGGGCAAGGAGCTGTGCTTTAGCCTAATTTTAAATATAGAACATATAGCCTTCCGCTACATTTTCCTCCGTATATTGTGCTAAATCCTCAATTGACGTTGTATCTAATACATTTTTCACAGCATCACGAATACGGAGCCATAATTCTCGCTGAGGCGCTTCTTCATTTTCAATACCTTCTACTGGTTGAATTGGACCCTCTAACACACTAATAACATTAGCCGCCGAAATTTCACTTGGTGGATTTGCAAGCATATACCCACCATATGCACCGCGTACACTTTTCACTAAGCCAGAATTACGTAATGGTGAAACCAACTGCTCTAAGTATGCCTCAGAAAGCTCCTTTTCAGCAGCGATTTTGCGTAGTGGAATAGGTCCTTCCCCATAATGCTTTGCTAATTCAATCATAATCGTTAGACCATAACGGCCCTTTGTAGAAATTTTCATTTTATCACCCTCAAATAGTCTAGTCAAAAATACTACCAACAGTATAACATAATCTCCTCTCGCAAAACTCGGAAATACTCTCGGGAGGTTATGATATACTATTACTTGCGCCTTAGTATAGTTAGGCAAAATACTATGTAATGCTTCATTATAAGCACAAAAAAACATTTAGCCCGCTAAAAAAAGTTGAAAATCAATGAAACAGTTGAAAGGGGGAATTTTCAATGCATAATGAACCACTCGCTTATCGCATGCGTCCTTTAACCCTTGATGAGATTGTAGGACACCAAGATTTTATCGGTCCTAATACCGCTCTTTATAAAATGATTCAAAATGAGCATGTTCCATCCATGCTGCTATTTGGTGAACCAGGTATCGGCAAAACGTCAATAGCGAATGCCATAGCAGGAAGCTCGAACCTTCCCTTTTTCGCGCTTAATGCTACTCGCGCAGGTAAAAAGGATGTTGAGGATATTGTACAGGAAGCTAGAATCTCAGGGAAAGTCCTCTTTTTTTTGGATGAAATTCATCGTTTTAACAAATTACAGCAGGATGCTTTGTTGCCACATGTAGAAAACGGCTCCATCGTGTTAATTGGAGCTACGACGGAAAATCCATACCATGATGTAAATCCCGCTATCCGCTCACGTTGCGGAGAAATATACCAACTTCAACGTTTAACGAAAGAAAATATAATCGAACTTATAAACAAAGCACTTTCTGATGATAAACGCGGACTAGGGAAACATCATTTTGTCTTAACAGATCATCAAATTGAACAAATTGCTGAAGCAGCTAATGGTGACGCTCGGAAGGCCTTAACTTTGCTTGAATCGATTTATTATGCAAGTGATGAAGTGGACGGTCGAACAGTTGCTGCTGATCATATCCTTAAGCATCTTATCGGTAGAATTGGTGTTTATGGTGATAAAAAAGGATCCCATTTTTATAATTTGCTATCCGCGTTGCAAAAATCTGTTCGTGGAAGTGATACGAATGCAGCTTTGTTTTATTTAGCTCATTTATTGGAAATAGGTGATTTAGTAGCTGTTAGTCGACGCTTACTTGTTATGGCTTATGAAGATATAGGCCTTGCCAATCCTGATGTAGGGCCGCGTATGCTCGCGGCTGTACAAGCAGCAGAACGTTTAGGGCTACCCGAGGCACGTATTCCGCTTGCAAGTGCTGTTATTGAAATGTGCCTTGCATCAAAATCTAATTCTGCAATTGCAGCCATTGATGCCGCCATTACCAGCATTCATGAAGGAAAAACTGGCGATATTCCGCATCACCTACGCGATGCTCATTATGAAGGAGCAAAAGATTTAGGTCATGTAGGCTATCAATATCCCCACAACAGCCCTATCGGCACATTTGGAGGCTGGGTCGACCAGCAATATTTACCTGATGAGCTAGTGGGCACAGAATTTTATAAACCTGTTATTGCAGGTGAAGAAAAACGAATGGCAGGAATCTACGAAAAGCTTAAATCTTTTCATAAGGATGAAAAGTAATAACGTTTCTAGATTAGCTTCACTGAAAATCATAATATACTATTTTTTCATGAAAGTAGGGCACTTCAATCTGAACTAGAAGCGCCTTATTTTTTTATCTTATTACTCCCCCTAATAAACAGGACAAAGTGCTAAGCAATCATCCTGTAAAGGTAGCCTTATTTGTTGTATAGCGCTTATTGTAAAATCGGTTCAATACGTCTTCCACATTTCTCATTGATGATAATTTAGTCGTTTCTTTCTGTTCTTTTTCTTTTTCTTTTTCAATATCATGTAAATAATGAAGAAAATCGTAGGTCTGATAGAGTAGACTAGCAAATTCCTGAGAGTTTTCCCGTACTTCAAAGCGAATTGCTTTTACAGCAATCGCTTGACCGATCGATTGCTCCCTTGACGGAAAGGTCTGATCATCCTCATTATCATCTGTAGTTCTATATAATAATTTTAATGCTTCATTAACTTCCTTGTTATCACTAAATCGTTCCTTTATCCACCGTAAGACAAATTGTACTAGAACAACGGCATAAATAAGTGACAGACATTCATCTTCAAAAGATTTTTTCGACAAACGTTTAAAGTACTCAGCTTGTGTTACCAGTTCGAATATGATTGAACGAATTGGGTACAGAAGCGCATGTCCACTGTTGATATATAATTTTTCTTGACCTTTATACAATGCCAACCAAAAATCTCTAACTAATGAGATGGATTTTCTTGTCGAGAGAGCTAGTTGACATTGAATAAGCTCATATTCAAGTGTTGGTTGTATAAGCTGTTGAAATAAAAACTCCTCATCCTCACTTACTAATAAGAGTGGTTTTTCTAATTTCTCCAAATCGATTTCGATACCGTTTATTAACATCGAACGTCCCCCTTCAATCAATTATGCCTCGGCATAATTGCGTCCGCCGGAGGCTTTAACTTCTTTCAGTATGTAATAAACCTTAATCACCACCATAACGTAGGGTTGATTTCCGTTGCAATCGGTACTCCAATCAACTTGTACATAGTATACGTTTTAACAATCGATGATGAGCCATAAATCTTACACATAGATTTTCAATTTTTTAACTATATTTCGACAAAAATTTATAAATACCTTTTAAGAAAAAAGTCCTTTTTTTATTTTCATACAACAAAATTTCAGCACTACTATACCATTCTTCTCTCAATAATCTATAAACATTAACAAAAAAATCTGCAAAACTTTAAGAGTCGGAAACCCAATCATCCCTCGCAAAGTAGATTGCTGTAAGGATTGGTGGATTAACCGCAAAAAGTAAGCAGATTAAAACTGTTATTCTATTTTCTGAAAGTGATGATAAATCACTCGTAAATTATACCGTAAACTCATGATCAACAAATACTTTAAATTGCTGTAAGCATTGTTTGACAGCACCTTTTTGTTCAAGTACTGCATTTCGTAGTGATACGATTTTCTCTTCATCTTTTACGACTTCACTGTAAAGTGCGAAAATCGCTGATAATAATTGTTCATTCTCTTCCTGGTCAATACTAGGTAAAGAATAGGCTGCAATCGTTAATAATTGCTCAACTTTTTCAGGTGTTTTTTGTAACTCATTGGATGAATAATAAGTTGATGCCGCTAAAAAGTAGCAAAGCTTTGCACAACAATCTATAAACAAATGCCAATATGTATTGGCACTTGGTAATTCACCCGCTCTATTGTCTAAATACTCTTTATAAAATGTTGTAACTTGTGTATATAAAGGATTTAGTGCTCTCATAGCCTTTGGATAATTATTAGATGTATCCAAATAGTCAAATACAATATCATTCATTTTCTGCTGAAGTTTTACAATATCTAAATGATCACGAATTACTTGAATTTCCATTTTACCACTCTCCGATGTGTTCTCATTTGTTTTCTAAACGTCATTCCTACTTCCTTAAGTAGTTCTGTACATTCCAAACAAACTGATCTATTATCTATTGGAATTTATTCAAATTATAGCAATAAACCAAATAGAGAAGTGGTCACATGAAAAAAATAAGGCAATTTCGTGAATTAATAGCATTTTGAACACCTTAGGCGAACTATTTTGGTAAAATTATGTTTTTTGAACATAATCATCAAATAAAGATCGCTCTTTCGTTCGATCAATAATTTCTATTATACTTCCTTGCGCATATTTTTTTATTCTTTTTTGCGGTATATAAAAATAGGCCGTGTTTGTAATTAACCACTCACTAAGTGTTAGTTCATTACCTGGCTGTTGATTTGTCAATATACGTTTATGTCGGAGTATATCCGCCATTTTGTAAAAACCATCTGATAGCTCGTAAGCCGACACATCAAAATTAAAAATAGGGCTAACAACCTGACCAACATCAAAAATGTGTATTGTTTGCCCTTCTTCATCAATAGCTAATTCTACTGTGCTAATTTCATCGAATAGATTTAAGCCTCTATATTCCATTTGATAGATTTGCTCCATTATAAAACGCCTCCTTTTAGGTTCTACAGCAAATATTGGAGGAGTCATAATGTGAAGCTGCCCTCACGTTCAGGCGTCTGTCTCTCCCTCATTAATTACCTGGCAAATATCTTAGATCCTTTTTTTTACAACGCTCCTATTGTAACATATAAAAAGCAGCTGTCTTAAATGAGACAGCTACTTCCATAAATTGGCCCACCTCCATAACTGATGGTGATTTTCTTCCCGTCTGGGCGCTTTAGTGGTGGCGGCCGCTGATTCTTCTGGGGATACCCTTTTTATTTTTACCGAGAAATTATTTGAGTTTATCGATAGATATTGTTAATTTATCGATGAAGATTTTGAATTTATAGTCCAACTTTTTAAATTTATCGACACACAGATTTTTCAAAGGTGTATTAGCCTTGTACACGTGTAATTTTTATATCCTTTACGATTGTATTCACTACCCAGCTTGCTGCTATTAAGCCAGCCACTGAAGGAACGAAGGCATTGGAAGATGGAGGCATTTTTGCTTTACGAATAGCTGCATCCGGTTTTCCGACATGCTCCACAACATCTGGACGAACTACAATAGGACTCTCATCCGAGAACACAACCGTTACGCCTTTATGAATACCATCCTTCCGTAATTTCGTACGGATTATTTTAGCCAATGGGTCCGTATGTGTTTTGGAAATATCCGCAATTTTGAAACGAGTAGGATCCATTTTATTGGCTGCACCCATACTAGAAATAATCGGTATGTTACGTTTTAGACATTCCTTCATAAGATGAATTTTATACATCACTGTGTCACTTGCATCAATAACATAATCTATGCCTTGTGCGAAAAATTGCTCATATGTTTCCTCCGTGTAAAACATGTGCATATCAATTACTTCACACGCTGGATTAATATCAGCAATACGCTCTTTCATGACACCTGACTTAGATTTTCCTACCGTTGAAAGATAGGCAACTAATTGACGATTAACATTCGTAATATCTACATTATCCTTATCCACCAAAATAATGCGGCCAATACCACTTCGTGCACATGCCTCAGCAGCAAATGAACCTACACCGCCTACACCAAGAATGGCTACTGTTGTATTTTTTAATTTTTCGAGTCCCTCTGCTCCTATTGCGAGCTCATTACGTGAAAATTGATGTAACATCCTTACACTCTCCGTCTATTGAATTTTTTTATTAGTAAACCTAGTCATATACTAAGAAAATCAAAACTATATTACATTTTATCACGATATTCATCAAGTGAAAATTATAATGTAATTCTAACAAAATACTTTAGTCTCTAAAAAGCCGATTTCGAAATCTGGGACTGTCAGGAAAACTATTATTTCTTACTTTTAAAAACCTTCCTCGCGATTGTAATAAATTCTTTAACTGCCGGTGGAGCATCATCAACAGAGGGACAAGCTAATGATACATTACGCCAATTCGTTATACTCAAGCTTCCAATTTGTAAATGTTGCTGAGTTTTTAAAAACAATTCAGGACCAATAGTAACACCGAGCCCCTCTTGTACCATATTAGCTATTGTATTACAATCATGTACTTCAAAACGGATAGTAGGTTTTATATTCCCTAATTCAAATAACCCCTTAATATGCCATTGATACATACCTGTAGGCATAATAAAAGGTTCATTTTGTAACTCCTGAATATTTACAATTTCATGATTGCTAAATCTATGATTAAAAGGAAATGCCACAACCATTTTATCCTTGATAAGTGGAATTATTTCAAATGTTGAGGTTGAGCCTGTTTCAACCACAAAGCCAATATCTACAATTCCAGTATGTAACCATTCGGTAATTTCTTCATAAGACCCCTCATAAAATTTGAATTCTATCTTTGAATATTTTTTCTGAAATTCAGAAAGTATTCTGGGTAATAAACATGAAGAAGCACTCGCAAAAGTACCTAAACGAATTGTACCTATTTCTAAATCTTTCGTTAAGGCAATTTCTTGATTAATATTCTCCAATCGTTTTAATATTTCCCTAATATGAACAAGTGTTTTTTGACCTATTTCAGTAAGCGTAATCCCCTTTCTTCGATCACGATTAATTAAAATAACTCCCCATTCTGTTTCTAGACTAGCAATGGCATGACTTACAGCAGATTGCGTCATATTTAATTGCTCAGAGGCTTTCGTAAAGCTCTCTAACTCAGCAATCTTACTAAATATTTCAAAACGAGTGATTGTCATGAGTATTTACTCATCTCCTTAATAAAAAACATCAATTTTACTCATAATAGCATGTTAGATAAAATGATAACAAGTTTTTAAAAGGAGTGAAAATATTGAAACACTATGTCATCTATTTATTAGCATTAGGTGCCTTTTTAACAGGTACTGCTGAATTTGTTGTATCAGGAACATTAGAAATAATTTCCTCAGATTTAAATGTATCTATTGCAATTGCTGGTCAACTAATAACCATGTATTCCTTATCCTATGCTATAGGGGCACTTATTTTAGTAATAGTCACATCAAATTTTGCTAGAAAAAAAGTACTAATCTATTCCTTGATTACTTTTTTAATTGGAAATATCCTTGCTTTTTTCAGCTTTAATTATGCTCTCTTAATGCTATCCCGTGTAGTGCTAGCAATGAGTGGAGGCTTATTTATTGTTGTAGCTACAAACTACGCTTCCTACCTTGCTAAGCCTGGAAAGCGAGGTAGTGCAATGGCAACGGTAATTACAGGGTTCACAATTTCGTTAGCACTTGGAGTACCAATTGGTACATTCATTGCAGCATATATAGATTGGCATAACATTTTCCTTATTATAGGAGGTGTAACGCTACTTACTATTATTTTACTTTCTAAATATTTACCTAAATTAGATGGGGAAACGCCAATGCCCATTAAAGAACAATTACTACTTTTAAAAGATAAGCGCTTACTTAGTGGGCTATTTATAACCGTATTTTGGATTCTCGGTTATACATTTGTTTTTGCTTATATTTCTCCTATTTTAAGCTCATATGCAGGATTTTCTATAGAAATAATAAGTATATCTCTTCTAATTCTAGGTATTTTTGCGTTTTTCGGCTCTCGATTTGGCGGGTATGCCGTCGACAAGTGGGGATCTTCTCGTACGATATATTTAAGCCTTGCCATACATTCCTTAGCTTTATTTGTTTTAACATTTACTATTTCCTCAACAATAGGAGCGTTCATGACAATTATCATTTGGGCAACTGCAGCATGGACAACTACCCCGGCTAAACAATATTATCTGACTTCTTTAAAGCCAAAATCCTCAGAAATTATTATAAGTTTCGACACAGCCATCATGAATATTGGTATGACTTTAGGGGCTGGATTAGGTGGATTGATAATAGAATATTCAAGTGTTTTCAATTTAATATGGCTTGGAGGCTTAATGGTATTAGCAGCATTAATAATGGCTGCCTATTCATTTAAACTTAATAAAGACAAACTAATACTAGATTAATTAAAATAACAACATAAATCCATTTTGATATTTTTCAAAATGGATTTATGTTCTAAGTTTCTATATTTCAAATAGAATTCGTTATTTCCACCGTTCATAATTTCTCTGGAAATCCTCTACAAACTCTGAAGCAATTTGAATATTTACTTGCTTGAAAGCCGCAATTACCGCTCCACCAATTGGTTGTAAAACTGGGGTCATAAATTGCAATGGTATCCCATCAGCTTGTGCAAATTGCTGTAATTTCGATAAAAAATATGCTTCATTAGTAAAAACGCCTCCCACTAGTACGACAGGTACGTCCCCTTCCTCCCAAGTCATATGAGCGTAACATGCTTTAATCGCCACATAATATTTCTTACAAGCATCCTCAATGATCTGAATAGCAACACGATCTCCTTTTTCTGCCCCATCAAAAACATATTTACTTAACGGTGCAATCACTGTCCGAGGATGCTCCGCTCCATATATACACTCAATTAATTGTGGTACATTTTCCACAGAAAAATAACGCAATACAACATCTGTCAAACCTGTTGGATCTCCTCGTCCATCATAGCTTTGAAAAATAGCCTTCAGCACTTGAACCCCTAAATCATAGCCACTGCCCTCATCATCAAAAAGATAACCCCAGCCCCCTACTCTATGAAAATGTTGCTCACAATCGTAACCCATTGTGATAGCGCCTGTCCCTGCAATTTGCACAATACCTGCCTGCCCAAGTGTGCCTGCATAAAGTGCAATTAAAGCATCATTATCAACAAAAACATGTGCTGTTTTAGGAACGTATTGGCGTACTATCGTTTCTACAACTTCTTCTGCTTGTAGCTCCTTAACTCCAGCCATGCCAGCAAAACAACTATCTATGGCTGCAAATACTTGCGGATTTTGTTGTTGTAAATTTTGTAGTATATCATGAATCGTTGACTTAAAATATTGAATACCCATAGCTGTTGGGTTACTCCGAGTCGTTACGACTTTGGCATAAATATTGCCCAGCTCATCACAAATCACTGCTGATGTTTTCGTTCCACCACCGTCAATCGCTAATACATACATAATCTTCGCTCCTTTCTTCTTGGCTTAATTGTAGCTGTCGTTTCACTTTCGCTACAGAAAACATTTGTTGCTGTCGCTACAAAAACAATAGCCGAATCAAGAAAAAAGGGATTAAGCACTATCAACTAATGGCTTAATCCCTTCTTCTGTAATCATTTTGTAAAACCAAATGATGCCCATGGCTGAATATTTGCTAATAAGAATTGCTCTTCTTCTACAACTCTTGCCACAACATTTGTTGATCCGGCATTCGGTATTTCCTTTAAAACAATTTGAAGCTCACCCTTATAACGTACATCTAAATTATTATCGATAGTCACATCCCCCAATTTTAATGGGTGGCTATCATGGGCAGGGAAGTCACCATTTTTATATTTAACACGAGATTGTGTACTACGGATTACGTAATCCGAAACATCGCCACGATTAAAATGTGGCTCCTTAAAAAGAATTGCTTCTTCTAAAACAGACGTTTCAACAGACTGCTCAACCTTCAGCTCTAGCTTATGGCGATTTAATTGGCCTAATGCACGTATTTCTTCCTCAGAAGCATACATATTGCCAATAATACAATCATCTATTAAACCAGTGTGCCATAAATCCTTTGCTTGCACAGTAATTGGCAGATGACGATGCTCTTCTAATGTTGGCAAGCCATGCTCGGTTTTTTCCCAAGGCCCAAACATAGCATGCTGAGATGAAATCATTGCTGCTGTTCGAATATGATTCGCTTTAAATTGTTGAGATGTTTGTAAAAAATGTTGACGTGATAAACCTGTAAAACGTCTTGGATAAAAATTATGACAGCCAATAATATTATCTTTATTCGGTTGATAGGATAATATATTTTCTACATATTTAGTACCGTTACTAATATTTAACTCTATTTTTAAATTGCTTGCATCGAGGGACATAAACGCTTCTTCCTGGCCAGAAAAACCCATATCTAAGCGCAATGCCGTTAAATGATAATGCTCTTTAAAGTACCCAATATCTTTATACGTTAAGCCTAAATCTTCAAAAACAGCTGGTGCAATATCAGCTGAAATTTCAAAGCCAAGCTGCTGCGCAAATTTATTGATTTGCTGTAATTTTTGTCGTTCCTGATCGTTATTTAACGACATTAGACATGTAAATATTCGATCAAAACCATTGTCATGAGCGAGTTGAACATACCGCTTCATATCTTCTAGTGTACTATGCTGAGGATATAGTGAAATCCCTAATCTTCTCAATTGCTAATACCTCCATTAGTTCACAATTACACTTCTACTTTTTGATTTTCTAATTCTGAAACACGCTGTTCGTTTTGAGATTCTGATTCAGCCTCTCGTTGTTCATTCTGCTTTGCGATACGGTTTGCCATCGAAATAAACGGTAAATAAATACACACTGCGACGATCAGTAAAACAAGACTAAGTACAGCTCCTTGCCAAGATTGAGTCGCTAAGAATCCATTAATAATCGGTGGCGTTGTCCACGGTGGTGAAACTGTAGCTGCCGGTACAAAGCCCCACTTTGTTGCAAAGAAAGCAATTGTTACGTTAATCATTGGTGTCAAAATAAACGGTACAAATAACACTGGGTTTAACACAATTGGAAGACCGAAAAGTAATGGTTCATTAATATTGAAAAGACCTGGTGCTGCCGACAATTTTCCAACGGTATTATATTGTTTATTCTTTCTAGCGATAATGAAAATAGCAATAATAAGTGCTATTGTCGTACCAGAACCACCCATATTGATGAAGGCATCAAAGAATGGTTTATTAACGATGTATGGCGCTACTTCACCAGATGAAATTGCTCTTACATTCGCTTCAATCGCTGGTAAATTTATTGTTTGCATAAATGGTTCGATTATATTAGCACCATGAACGCCTAATGTCCATAAAAACGTAGGAATGAATGCTAAAACTAAAGCCGCAACCCATGTATTCGTTAAGCCCATAAACGGCTCTTGAATCGCTGAGTAGAATGAACCGACAATATCAGGAATATCAAAGCCTGCCGAAATAATTGTACGAACTAGAGCAAATAAACCAATTGTAATAATAGCAGGTAATAATGCAGCGAATGATTTTGAAACAGCTGGCGGTACACCATTCGGCATTTTTATTAGTAGCTTAGGGTTGCCAGCCAATCTACAAAATACTTCAGTTGACAGCAAAGCAACAATAATGGCTATAAACAAACCACCTGTACCTGTTGTTAACCCTGTTAATCCACCTTCACCAAAGGTTCCAAACGTCATATAACTGGAAAGGCTGATGACACCGGCTGAAAGTCCATCCTTTTCATAGCTTTTAGCAAGATTATAAGCAATTGTAAAGGCTAGTAATAGCGAGAGAATTCCAAATGTCGAGTTCCAAATATTCCCGCCCCACTGTGTCCAAGTTTCATGCTTCCAGATAGCATCAAGTGCATTTTGATAAAATTTGATAGGCAAATTATTAACAAGTACCGCAAGTGATCCAACAATTGTCAATGGCATGATTGTAATAAAACCATCTCGAATGGCAACTAAATGACGCTGATTCCCAACCCTAGCTGCAACCGGCACAAATTTTTCTTCTAAAAAACGGAACATTTCACACACTCCCTTTACTTTTTATTGTGACATCAAGGCTTGATGCTACTCCCCTTTGATTCGTTCATACAACTCAATCATTTCAGATGCTAAATCACGAAACGTAATGGCATTCATTAAATGATCCTGTGCGTGAATTAACAGCATTGACACCTCTACTTTTTCTCCCCTTGCCTCTTGTGACAGTAAAGCCGTCTGAGAATGATGCGCTTCAATCAATGCATCATTGGCTAGCTGTATTTTTTCCTTTGCTTCCTGAATCTGCCCATTTTTTGCTAGCTGGATAGCCTCCATACACTCACTTTTCGTATTACCACTGTGCACAATCAGTCCCATAATGGATTCCATCAAAACTGTTTCTTCCATTGCCGTAGCCCCCTTAACCAATCAACTTTAATGCCTGCTTTAAAACATTTTCGCCATTCATCATGCCGTAATCCATCATGTTAATGACATCAATCGGGAAATTTTCCTTGTATTTTGTTTCAAATGTTCCTTTTAAGTAACGGACTTGCGGACCCAGTAGCAATACGTCCGCCATTTTAGTAGCTAATATTTTGTCGACCTCGCTTTCAGCAATCGCATAAATATCCGCCTCAATATTTTGTTCTTGTGCTGCTTTTTGCATTTTCGACACTAGCAAACTAGTACTCATTCCAGCTACACACACTAGCATAATGTTCTTCATCTAAACACTCCTTTTCGCGATTTAAGATTGTCTTTCTAGCGACTATAATTGTTAAATTTCGAATTATGAAATCGCTTTCTTATGTTGAGAATAGCACCTATTGGTATATACCACAATATCCTTTTTACACTATTTTCTTCCTTAAAAAACAGTTTTGAAAACTGGGCTATATCGTTGTTACAGACTACTGAAAGGATTCATTTAAGTGGTATAGTCCAGAAAAAAGTTTAAAAAAATTTAAATTTTTAGAACAAACCGATCGATAGTTATTCATTCATGAACGCTTTTCTTAAAAGTATTCATAAAATGCTGGTTTTTTAGAAGGTAATGCAAGCTGCCATCGACTAATCATATCTTCAGTCAAATGTTTATTTGCATACAAAAGTGCATCCTTTACAGAAAAATAGCCAACCATCATCGCTGAAAAAAGATTAATTGGTAATGTTAACATATGCATTTCTGGGATAGAATTAGTCTCAATTATTGAGACATCCCCACTTTTATTTATTTGATAAACGTGTTCATTCCAACTACAAAACGCATCTTCAATTTGAATATATAACGGTTCCTGAATATCGCCCCACGGATAATGTTGCATAAACCTCATAGCGTCAACTATCCTTACCATTACATCTTGAACGACTTCCTTTTTAAACTGTGGTTCTTTAAAATAGAAGCCAAATTGATGGTTGTTAGAAGTAACTCCTTTGATGCTATTTACACTCGCCGCATGCGACGTTATAAAACGCCAAATTGCTTGTTCTGCTTGTAAATCTTCAGCTATAAAATCATGAATCTCAAACGTTTCATCCCGAATGATATAACGAATATAACCTGCAATTTGATCAGCCTTAAAATAGGCCGCCAAATGACTATCAGGCATCCTTCTCTCTATTCTGTTCCACCAAGCATCATCTCGTAGCATACTTCCATTATGGAAAAGTGCCTGTGCATTATGAAAATCCTTAATCGCCTGAAAAAGATCACGATCTGGCCATTCAAAGCTCATACGTTTTACTACGTCCAACTGCTTTCCGAAAGAAGGAAACATCGATTGTGGAATCGTGTAATATAGCTTCTCAAAAAATAATTCCCATCCAAAATAACGATAAAAGGACACAGAAAATGGTGCTAACACAGAAATACTTTGCCCATTCTCTCGCATTTTCTTTAGTGCCTCTGTCATAAGCTTTTTGATAATCCCTTGCTGCCGATACTCAGGATAGGTTGCAACAAAGCCAATTCCGCCCATATCATAATTTTTACCATGGATTGTCATATTAAGTGGCAATATTAATAGCTGTCCAACTACTTTATGTTCATCGTAAGCACCCAATGTTGTGCTATGCTCAACCCAATAATGAAAATCATCTCGCCGCGCATCAGTATACTTATTAGGAAAACAATAATCTCTTAATTGATGTACCTGCTTATAATCTTCTGGTGGAATTATTTTTATTTCCATATGCAAAATCACCTCCTTCCAACACTGAATATTCCCGCAAGCCCCTGAGATACAGCAATGCCTTTTATTTTTAGCATTCCTCTCCAATTCCTTTAGAAACAAATACTTCTGTTACTGTTTGAAAAAGCTTCTCGGCATCGGGCCCATCTGCTGAAATTTCTACAATACTTCCGGGTGCTACTCCTTGTGCCATAACACCCATAATTGATTTTAAATTGACCGATTTCTCTTTATAGGTTAACTGAACGTCACACTCAAATGGTGTGACTGCAGTTACAAGTATAGCTGCGGGTCTAGCATGTAGTCCCTCCGGCGCTGTTATTTTATACATTTTCTTCATAGATATCCCTCCACTTGTCATTTAAAGTTAATTCGATGTTGATAATAGGCAATCATTGCCTCATTATGAGACGAATCCGAGTCAACATTATTGCTTTTAAATACTGGTAATACTTCGTCAGACATGGCCATGATCTCAATGACTTCACTGAATAATGTATTTAATATAATTGAACCAATAACTGTAGAGGATGGGGCATACTGTATGTCATTGTGATGCAGTAATCCATCTCCTATTGGTATATGCGTATTGATCACTCTATCTACTACATCCTCTAAGCGCTTGCCACTTTGATGACGGGTCCTTTGTTCGCAATAAGCAAGAGATTGCAGAGACAAGACAAGTACTCCTGCTTCTTTCGCTAAAGATGCTACATCTATAGGTGCTTGATTTCTCCCGGATGTCGAAATAACAATGCAAACATCATTTTCATGAAAATCAAAATGATCTTTATATTGTTCAATGATCGTCGGGTCCTTCTCATTTTCAGATGACGTCATCGCTCCTGCGTGTAATGTTAAAGGTTCTATAATGATAGGACGTACAGGTACAAGCCCTCCAGCACGATAAAAACCATCCTGTGCTAAAAGATGAGAATGACCACAACCAAATAATTGGACAATTCCCCCGCGTTGAAGCCTTTGTACAATTAATTGTGCGGCTTCTTTTATTTGGGCATATTCTTGCTCCTTGACGACCTGCATTAGCTTTTGAATTTCTAGAAAATATGCATCCATAGGATCACCTTTTAATTTCACTAATGAATTTGTATCGATCAGCTCGATAAGTACTTCGCACAAGTTCAAACGGAACTCCATCAGATAAATAACTTGTACGTTTAATAATTAACACCGGTGCAGTATGATTGATTTGCAAAAATTTACTATCTTCTTTTAGAACAATGGCAGCCTCCATTTGCTGAATAGCGTTTCCAATTTTCTGATGGAACTTCGCTTCAATTAACGCATATAATGACCCCATTATTTTCTTTTCATCTAATTCAGGATATATTTTTACTGGAATATATGTTCTTTCGATGGCCATTGGCTTGGAATCTGCACTACGAATTCGTACAACGAAGAATACCTCTTCGCCCGGCTCTAACATTAAATCTCTAGCAATATCAACTGGTGGTACGATTTTCTCAAAGCGTAAAACTTTACTGCTTGGTTCCATTCCTCTAGCCCGCATATCCTCTGTGAAACTTGTTAATCCTTTTAGCGGTTGTTCTAATTTTGGATTAGCGACGTACGTACCTCTCCCTTTTTCACGATACAGCAAACCGCTATTGACTAAATTTGTGATGGATTGACGCACAGTCATTCTACTAACATCAAACTGCGTAGAAAGCTCCCGCTCAGAAGGTATATTTTCACCGATTTTGTATTCTTCTAAATAAATACGTTGCTTAATAATCTCTTCTATTTGTATATAGATAGGTATATGAGAATTTTTATCTAACAAGTGTTGCACCATCCTTATCGCCTCTTTACTTTCATTTCTCAAATACAACTTTACCCCGACAAATAGTTTTTTGTACATTTAAATTTTCATCCAGTAATACAAAATCTGCATCATAGCCTTCTTCTATACGACCTTTAGTTGCTAGCTGTAATTGCTTAGCAGCATTCGTAGAGGACATTGCGACAATTTCCTGCAATGAGCAATTGGTGATTGCTTTCATATTTTTTACTGCTTGCTCCATCGTTAGCACACTACCAGCTAAAGCCCCATTAGATAAATGAGCGCCATCCTTAGAAACATGAACAGTTTGACCACCTAAATCATAATCACCGTGATGTAAGCCTTTTGCCCGCATCGCATCGGTAATTAAAATAATGCCCTTCGCTCCTTTTATACGATACGCTAACTTAACAGCTTGAGGATGACTATGCACGAAATCTGCGATAATTTCGGTCTTTACTAGATCATCTAAAAGCACTGCTCCAACGACACCTGGATTGCGATGATGGAAAGGGCGCATTTGGTTATATAAATGTGTAGCCTGCCTTACTCCCAATGCTACTGCCCTAGACACCTCCTCAATTGATGCGTCAGTATGGCCGATGGAAGCAATAACATTTAAATCCTTTAACGATGCAATAAACGGAAAGCCTCCCTCTACCTCAGGTGCGATTGTGACTTGTTGAATACGTTGCTTACTTATCTTCTGCCAGGATGCAAATTGCTCCGTAGACGGTAAAATAATGTATTCTATTGGCTGTGCGCCTGCCCGTTTTTTTGATATATACGGCCCCTCTACATGTATACCTAATAAGCTTGCCTCATCCTCATTATTTTCAAATCGACCAACATTCGCTAAAGCGCTTTCAATTGCTTCTATAGATTGCGTCATTGTAGTAGCAAGGAAGCCTGTCACGCCTTCCTGTACTAAAGAGCGTGCCATTTGATGTAATGCTAATTGCGTAGCATCCATCACATCATGCCCAGCAGAGCCATGTATGTGCATATCAATATAGCCAGGTAACAGGAACCAATTTTTATCTTTGCCATCTATATAGTGCTCAGTCTTATCAGATAAGTTATGACTTATTTTAATAATCTTACCATCATCAATGTGTAGGTCGCCTTTATACGGCGCTTCATCATGATTGACGATCGTAACATTGGAAATTAAAAGTGTATTTTTCAATAGATCACCCCCCTAAGCGTTTTTTGAGAAGCTTGACTGAGGCTAACAGGCAAACTTTTTATTCGGTATAGTTGTCTATACCAATTATATGATGCTTTCACATAAATAAAAAGTGATTTTTTTATATTTTCTAAATTTTTCACTACATTATCATCACGCGAGGTTGATTTCCGTTCCGACTAGGCGTTCCTGGGGGCGTCCGATGAACCGCTTTACTCGCGAGGTTCGCCCCAATCAACTTATATACATGGCATATGTTTTTAAATATCATTCCAGTTTTTCTTTCAATATTGTGACGAGAAGGCTTAATTATCATTTTTCCGCAATCTATATCCAAGTCTTATTCATCTCCTGCTAAAGCAATTCTTTTATCAAAAACCGATTGTACAAATTGCTCTTTATACGATGTATATTCCTCAACCCCTTGTAAATTGCTGTTAAGGAATTTTAATTTTAACTTTTCATACTGCCTTTTGGCCTCTTCATTTGCATTTAAATAATCTCTAAAAAACAATAAATCACACCATTTTTCTCCTTGATAATTTACTAAATGAACAAAATGTGTTTTGATTTCGAATGTATCGTCTGTAAACTTGGCAAATACAATTTCTGCTGGTCTTTCTACACGCAGTCTATAAAAATCAGCTTTTTTCATTGCTTTTAAAAATGAATCTGAAATATGATCAATATCCTCAAAACCCATTAAGATATCAATAATTGGCTTTGCCTGAATTCCGTCAATCGATGTACTACCAATATGTTGAATACGATCAAGTTGGATATTCGTATGTTCTTTAATCTCGGAACAAGCTCGCATAAATTCATTTTTCCATTCACTATCATATGGCACAATTTTCACTTCATTCTTTTTTAAGCCAAGGATCATCGCCTGTCCTCCTCTATGATTTTTTTAGTCCCGCTTGTAGCAGTTGCCTTTTTGAATAACCCATTACTTGCATTAAAAAAAGGAGCTATTTACATAACGGGTTCTGTTTTCGAGTACAAAACTTTAAAAAACACTAAAAAAAGGGTATCAAATCGAAATGATTTAGATGCCCCTTTTTTATTGATATAAAGCGGTTTTTTAACAATTTTCATATGAATTGGTATATCAAATCGCATTAATAAAGCTACATTATAGAAAGTTCTATAACGATGCGAATACATAATCTTTTTTCGCTCGAATTAGTTAGCGTGAGGATTTAAATGGCAAGGAACTATATTAAACTCCCATGAAAGAACTTAATCATCTTTCATTTTCTGTGGTGAAGAGCTGATTTTTGCGCTTCATGGATGGCTAACGGGGCAGTTTAGTTGAATAAGAATTTATAGTAAAATATTACATAATAGAAGTTTGGAGGTATTTTATGGAATCACTCATTTATGCTTTGTTTGGATTTTTAGTTTGTATGTGTTTTGGTTCGATACTTAATATACTGTTTAAGACGACTCAAAAACGAGATTGGCTTATCACATACTTGTAAAATAATGAACAAACCAAATAAATTTTAAATAGAAATATTTAAAAATTGATGAAGAAACATCCGAGTGAAACAGCAATAAAAATTATGGCAAATACTAAACTATTCCACAGGCCTAGCATAATAAAAGGAGAAGTACTTTTATCTCCGTCTTTCTTGAGACCTGTGAATGTTCGCCAGGTTATTATTAGCTGCCAAATACCTATTAATAAAAAAATGAATCCAAATAAATACCTCATATAATCACCTCCTTTATATAAAAATACCACGCTAGGAAAGCGTTATCAATAAAATTGGAATATAATGAAAAAATGTTTTATATTGTAAATTTTGAAGTAAGTTTAGGTTTAGCAATAATAGTAGTACCACTATTAAATTTATCCACTGCAACTTTTTTTTGATGAAGACTAACAGATGTTTATTAAGCTAACGGGTAGCTTTAGTTAAATTTTGATTCACGAAATATCAAACCAAGTTGTACAAAAAAGGTACTGCAATTGTTACCCTAAGATAACAATTGCAGTACCTTTTAATATGCTAATTAATTGACTTTTTAACCTGTGATTTTGCTTTTTGTACTTCAAAACAGAACCCATTACTATTTACATGCTCCTTTTTTTGCTTAATAACTATGTATGACGAATCCCGATTGTGCCGTTATGCCAAGAAACATTCGTTTTGAACCCGCATTTCGCAGGGGGGTGCCCGCTTTGCAGCTTTAAACGTCCCGCTCCGCATGGGGCTTGTTTGCGACTACAAAATGAAGGCTCCCGTTTCTAAAGTGTTCGGTCAAAACTGTTAAGTAGAGCTAGCAATTTGACAAACACATCAGGATTCGTATTACAGTTATAATAACACTATATTTCTGATAATTCAAACTATTTTCTTTAAAAAATTTAAATACTTGCGAAAACGCAAAAAATACCTAGATTCTCAACAGATTTCGCTAGAGAATCCAGGTATTTCGTAGTATTAATTATTTTCTGAACGGTTTGATTGCTAAACTTAACTCGCTTAATTGATCTGGAGACACTTCACTAGGTGCGTTTGTCATTAAGCAACTAGCACTTGCCGTTTTCGGGAATGCAATTGTGTCACGTAAGTTAGTGCGGCCAGCAAGTAACATAACGAAGCGGTCAAGACCAAATGCAAGACCTCCATGTGGTGGTACACCGTATTCAAATGCTTCTAATAAGTAGCCA
The DNA here is from genome assembly GCF_042755925.1 of Lysinibacillus sp. NPDC059133. Lineage (NCBI taxonomy): Bacteria > Bacillati > Bacillota > Bacilli > Caryophanales > Bacillaceae > Lysinibacillus > Lysinibacillus sp. NPDC059133. Next base: position 26,374 of record NZ_JBHZDH010000019.1, read on the forward strand.
AATTGAGCTCTTGCTTCTTCTTCTGTGAAACCAAGTAAATTAAACATTTTTTCTTGTAATTCACGCTCATAAATACGTAATGAACCTCCACCAAGCTCATAACCGTTTAATACGATATCGTATGCTTGTGCACGGACAGCAGAAGGATCTGTTTCCATTAACTGAATATCTTCGTCAAATGGACGTGTGAATGGATGGTGTGCTGCTTTATAGCGACCATCTTCTTCAGAGTACTCTAATAATGGCCAATCTGTAATCCATAGGAACGCAAATTGTGATTCGTCTATTAAGCTTAAGTCTTGACCTAATTTCGTACGAAGTGCACCTAATGAAGCTGCTACAACAGACGCTTGATCAGCTACAAATACTAAAATATCGCCCACTTCAGCTTTCATACGTTCGATTAATGCAGCTGCTAATGCTTCGTCAAAGAATTTTGCAATCGGTCCGTTTAAGCCCTCTTCCGTTACTTTTAACCAAGCAAGACCTTTTGCTCCGTAAATACCAACAAATTTCGTTAGCTCGTCCATGTCTTTACGAGAGTATTTATCTGCTGCACCTTTAATGTTAATACTCTTTACTTGTTTGCCTTGTGCCACTATATCAGCAAATACCTTGAAATCACAGCCATCAAAAATGTCATTTAAATCAACAAGCTCTAAACCAAAACGCACATCCGGTTTATCAGAACCGTAACGATCCATTGCTACTTGATATTTCATACGTTGGAACGGTGCAGGGATATCAATGTCTTTTACTTCTTTCATAACCGCTTGGATTAAGCGTTCGTTCATTTCTATAATTTCTTCTTGCGTTAAAAAGCTTGTTTCAATGTCCACTTGTGTAAACTCTGGTTGACGGTCAGCACGTAAGTCTTCATCGCGGAAGCAACGTGCGATTTGGAAGTATTTTTCAAAACCAGATACCATTAATAATTGCTTAAATAACTGTGGTGATTGTGGTAATGCATAAAATTCACCTTCATGAACACGTGATGGTACTAAATAGTCACGAGCCCCTTCTGGAGATGATTTTGTTAAAATTGGTGTCTCTACTTCTAAGAAGCCTTCGTTTTGTAAGAAGTTTCGAATTGTACGAGTAACGTCAGAACGCATTTTGAATGTATCAAACATAACCGGACGACGCAGGTCAAGATAACGATATTTCAAACGTAAATCTTCGGATACATCTGTGCGATCTTCAATTTGGAATGGTGTTGTTTTAGCTGTATTAATGACGATTAATTTTGTTGCTTCTACCTCAATTTTACCGTTCGGTACATTTGGGTTGATTTGGTCTTCTGAGCGAAGGATAACTGTTCCTTCTACTTCAATTACATATTCACTGCGTACTTTATCAGCTAAAGCATGTGCTTCTGCTACATCAGGGCTAAACACTACCTGTGTGATTCCAGTACGGTCACGTAAATCAATGAAAATTAAACCACCTAGGTCACGGCGACGTTGTACCCAACCTTTTAATACGACTTTTTCGCCTTGTAATACTTCTGAAAGTTCGTTACTAGCATGTGTTCTTGTTGCCATTTAATTAATTCCTCCAAAATTTATTTGGCTCATCACCATAACTTAAGGTTGATTTCCGTTCCAGTCGTAACGAAGATCAACTTTTCCACATGACATACGTTTTTACAAAATGTCATCCCTAACTTTTGATGATGGACCGTTTATTTTATTTATGTAGCATACACTTCCTACTAAGTAGCGAATTGATGCCATGGAAAATTAGATATCAGTTTATTGTTTAGATGATTTATCTGTCCAAAATGAAGCTTAAACTATTTTAATCATTTGGACAGACAATCTTGTATTGAAATATAAACGATCTATGTTTTAACAGCTTGTGTTCGTTTATTGTTTTAATAGGTAGTTCACTAATTCTGAGAACGCTACTTTTTGTTGTTCTCCTGATTCCATATGTTTAACAGTAGCGACTTGCTCTTCAAGCTCTGTTTCACCTAAAACAATCGTATATTTTGCACCTAAACGGTCTGCGGATTTCATTTGAGCTTTCATTTTGCGATCTAGATAATCCATCTCCGTAGAAATGCCCTTTGCACGGAAGGTACTTGTTAACTCTACTGCTTTTAACTTCGCTTCATCACCCATAGCAATCATATAGACATCGAGTCCTGATGCTGTGTCTAATTCAACACCCTCAGCTTCAAGCGCAAGCAATAAACGTTCAATACTTAGTGCAAAACCGATACCCGGTACTTCTGGTCCACCAATTTCTTGCACAAGGCCATTGTAGCGCCCACCACCACAAAGTGTAGTAATTGCTCCAAAGCCAGAAGCTGTTGACATAATTTCAAAAGTCGTATGATTGTAATAATCAAGACCTCTTACAAGATTTGGATCGATCTCATACGAAATTCCTAGTGTATCTAAATACGTTTTAACTTGAGCGAAATATGCTGCTGACTCCTCTGTTAAGAAATCAGTTAATGCAGGTGCAGATGTCATTAACGGGTGCTCACGGTCCGCCTTACAGTCCAAAATACGCAGTGGATTTTTTTGCAAACGATTTTGGCAATCTGAACAAAACTCATGAATATGTGGTTCGAAGTGTTGTAGCAGTGCTGTACGGTGTGTATCACGTGTTTCTTTGTCACCAAGAGAATTAATGACTAATTTTAAATCCTTTAAACCAGCTGATTCATAGACATCCATTGCTAGCGCGATTACTTCCGCATCAATAGCTGGGTCCGCTGAACCAATGGCTTCTACTCCAAATTGTACAAATTGACGGTAGCGCCCTGCTTGTTGACGTTCATAACGGAACATTGGTCCTAAATATGAAAGCTTTACTGGTTGATCAGGTGCACCAAACATTTTATGCTCAACAAAAGCACGAACTACACCGGCTGTATTCTCCGGACGTAATGTTAACGAACGGCCACCGCGATCTTCAAATGTATACATTTCCTTTTGAACAACATCTGTTGTTTCACCGACACCACGAGCAAATAAATCTGTTTGCTCAAAAATCGGTGTGCGAATTTCGTTGTAACGATAGACACGACAGATATCACGGATAACCGCTTCTATCTTTTGCCATTTCTCTGATTGACCAGGCAAAATATCTTGCGTCCCTCGTGGCACTTTAAAACTCATATAAATACCTCCTTTATAAATTGCTTATGAGCAAGCTCTTCTGGACTTCTCTCATTTTTTTGTCCATAAAAAAAGCCCTCGCCCCCTGCATAATGCAAGGGACGAGAGCTGTATAAGCTTCCGCGGTTCCACCCTAGTTGACGCATCAAATACATGCGTCCTCCTCCTGATCGGATAACGGCCGATTCCGTTTTTTCCTACTAAGCACTACTTTTCAGAAAAAAGCCTCTCAAGTGTTATTCACGTTATACATTTTTGTAGGAAAGATTTCAGCCTAGGTCTTTCCCTCTCTTCTCCAATAGAGGTATACGCTACTTGCTTGGTCATAAGCGGTTAATCATTTTTTGATTACCCTTTATGTTAGTCACAACAAAAGGCAATGTCAACTGTTTTCGTTTTTTTTACATTACAATCGTTAAAATAACAAATTCCATTACCTTTTTCCCACGAATTCTATTACAAAAGCATGGTAAAATAGAACAAGGAATAGGAGGAATCTGATGAGGACAAAATTTTTACATACTATAATCATCTTCGTACTAGTGCTAACATTTGCATTTCCAAGTAACACTGTTCAAACAGCACTAGCCGACTCCAGTGATTTAAAAGTAACTGGAACGATTCTTCATTTACGTGAGGGACCTGGACTGTCTTATCCAATCATTACGACATTAGATGAGGGTGACCCGTTAACCTCTATTAGTCGCGAGGGCGATTGGATACGAGTAAAAGCAGGCAATTACGAAGGTTGGGTAGCATCCTGGCTAACAGCTTCGACAAACGATAAGCAAACGGCTGACCAAACGTTAATTTCTCAAGTCAACCGTCTAAATATCCGTACTGAGCCTGACATATCTTCAGCAGTTCTTGGACAATTATCTACAGGTGACCAAGCTAAACTTATTGAAAAAAATGGCGAATGGGCGAAAATAGATTGGAACGGACTAGTTGGTTGGGTATCCACTGACTATGTTACTATCAATGATCTACCCGAACAAAAGGCTAAGGCTGATGAACCTAAAGTTGAAGTATCCACAAAAAAAGTCAACAAAGATACAACATTTACAGTTTTAGTGGATGCACTTAATGTGCGCCAACAGCCAGACTTAAATGCTAACAAGGTTGGCACTGTTTCAAATGGACAAGCCTTTAAAGTGCTAGCTCAAGAGCATAACTGGGTACAAATTCAATATAACGATAAAAAAGCAGGTTGGGTTTATAGCTTTTATGGTACTTTTTCAAATATAGAAAAAAAGGCATCAAAATCTTCTTCTGCTTCCTCAGATCTTGAATCTGTCACAATCATTTATAATGGGACAAACTTACGGACAGATGCAACAACAACTGCCGAAGTTGTTGAACGTGTAGATGCTGGTGAAATCTACCCTATTGTAGGCGCTAAAAATGACTTTTATGAAATACAAGTAGATGACAAAACTGCTTTTGTGGCGAACTGGGTCGTTACTACTTCTTCGCCAAGTAAAGCTGTTACTGCTACAAAAAAGGAAAAATCAAAACCACGCAAGAAAGGCACTTTAAATGGATTAACTATTATCGTAGATGCTGGACATGGTGGGAATGATCACGGTACTACCGGACAACGTGGAACAGATGAAAAGGAAATTACATTAAAAACGGCATCTCTTCTTGCTTCAAAGTTGAGTGCTGCTGGAGCAAATGTTGTCATGACAAGAGAATCAGATGAATATGTTGCCCTCCGTAAACGCGTATCAATTGCACACCAATATGAGGCAGATGCTTTTATCAGTATTCATTATGATGCTACAGACGATAGCTCCGTTAATGGTTTCACCTCATATTATATGAACAGTAATCAACAAGATCTTGCAGAGGCAATAAATAATGGACTCTCAAATAAAATCGATTTAAAAAATCGTGGTACCCAACAAGGAAATTATTTAGTTTTACGAGAAAATCGTCAAAAGGCTACCCTTATTGAGCTAGGCTACTTAAGTAATGGTAGTGAGGAACGTGTTATTACATCCGCTAAATTCCGGGAACAAGCTACTCTCGGCATCTACCAAGGCATTTTAAATTACTTTAACGAGAATTAATAATGTGAAACTTGAAACATTGGGGACTTTCTTCATCCCCAATGTTTCTTACTATTCATCAATACGAAAATGAAAAAAGGTCTCTATACTCATATCCCATGAGTATAGAGACCTTTATGCGCTTATTTTTTCCTTGTTGCCAACGTAACCCATACAATTTCCTTCATACGAATGAACAACGGCGTACGACTAATCTCTACAATGATATTGTCAGGTAATACAGAGATTAATTTTCCTTGTTGAATATTTTTCTCTGTTTGCACGACTATTGCCTGACCAATCATCATGTTTAGAGTTTCGTATAAATATGGATTTGATATGCTTCCTCCCTGAGTCACCATTCACACACTTCCTTCCTACAAAACAAACCATACTGTTAAATGTATGAAGGTATTATAGGAAATGTACCATTTATTTAGACTCAAGAAGTATCGTAATTGGGCCATCATTTGTAAGTGCAACGTCCATCATTGCACCAAATATTCCTGTTTCCACATGTAAACCGTGTCCGCGTAAGGCATTATTAAAGGCCTCCCATAACGGTTCCGCAACTTCTGGTCTTGCTGCATTTGTAAAACTTGGACGATTCCCCTTTTTTGCATCCCCATACAATGTAAATTGTGAGACGGATAGAATAGCCCCTCCATGCTCTAAAATGGAATGATTCATTTTCCCATTAACATCTTCCCAAAGGCGGAGATTAGCTACTTTTTTTGCTAAATATTCAACATCCTCTTGCGTGTCCTCATGTGTAATGCCCACCAGAAGAACATAGCCGCTCTCAATAGCTCCCGTTACTTTTCCGTCAACCGTAACAGAGGCAGCTTTACTACGCTGTAAAACTACTTTCATTCTTTAAAACCTCAATTCTTCTTGTAAGCACCAGAAGTATCAACTTCGGTCATAACAAAGTCGCTACTGCCCAACCATTCATTTAGTAAAGAAATTGATTAGTTAATAACACGTTGTACTGAATATATATCCGGTGTTTGCTTAATACGTTCCACTACTTTATGCAAATGTGAAATATTTGAAATCGATATCGTTAAATGAATCGTCGCCATTTTATCGCGATCTGCACGACCACTCACTGCTAAAATATTCGTTTTCGTTTCGCTAACAATTTGCATGATTTCATTTAAAATGCCTGGTCGATCGAAAGCTGAAACTTCAATATCGACAGGGTATTCTTTTCTCTCAGGAGTAAGTCCGTGTTCCCACTCTACTTCTATTAAACGCTCCTGCTCATCATCTACTTGAATATTTGGGCAGTCTGCACGGTGTACTGAAACACCTCTACCTTTCGTAATGAAGCCTACAATCTCATCTCCAGGAACTGGCGTACAACAACGAGAAAGTCGAATAAGCATATTGTCGATATCTTTTACGATAACACCCGATTCCGTACGTTTCTGTGGAATAGGGTTTTTCATTTTTTGTTCTATTTTCTCAAGCGCTTCTTCCTGTTCACGCTCTTTGCGACGTTTTTCCGCTAGACGATTAACAACTTGCTGAGCTGTAATTCCATTCACGCCGACAGCTGCATATATATCTTCTTCATTTGTATAGTTAAATTTTTCATATACACGCTTCAAGTTTTCCGCTGACATTGTTTCTTTTACATCAAAATCTTGTGCTCGGATTTCCTTCTCTATCATCTCTTTACCTTTGATGATATTTTCTTCACGAAGATGACGTTTGAAAAACTGCTTTATTTTATTTTTCGCCTGTGAGGATTGAGCTATTTTCAGCCAATCACGGCTCGGACCAAATGATTGCTTTGATGTTAAAATTTCAATAATATCTCCCGTTTTTAACGGTGTATCAAGCGGTACCATTTTACCATTGATTTTCGCGCCAATTGTACGATTTCCAACTTCTGAATGCACACGGTATGCGAAGTCGATAGGTACAGAGCCTGCCGGTAATTCAATGACATCGCCTTCAGGTGTGAATACATAGACCATATCAGAGAATAAATCAAATTTTAAAGATTCCATAAATTCTTCAGCATTAGAAGATTCGTTTTGGAATTCTAAAATTTCTCGGAACCACGTTAATTTTTGGTCGACATTTTGTTTTTCATTATCAACTTTTTTACCTTCCTTATACGCCCAATGCGCTGCAATCCCGTACTCGGCAATTTTATGCATTTCCTTCGTACGAATTTGGACTTCTAATGGGTCACCATAAGGACCAATTACTGTTGTATGCAGTGATTGATATAGGTTTTGTTTTGGCATCGCAATATAATCTTTAAAACGCCCAGGCATCGGCTTCCATAATGTATGCACAATCCCAAGTACGGCATAGCAATCTTTAATACTATCGACAAGTACACGAATGGCTAATAAATCATAAATCTCGTTGAATTGTTTCTTTTGTAACACCATCTTACGGTAAATACTGTAAATATGTTTTGGGCGACCATAAATATCCGCTTCAATTTCAACCTCTGTAAGCTGTGACTTCATCTCAGTCATGACATTGTCTAAATATGCTTCACGCTCATCACGTTTTTTCTTCATAAGACTGACAATGCGATAATATTGCTGTGGATTTAAATAACGAAGTGCTGTATCCTCAAGCTCCCATTTAACAGTCGAAATCCCAAGACGATGCGCGAGTGGTGCAAAAATTTCAAGCGTTTCTTTAGAAATACGGCGTTGTTTTTCTGCAGGTAAATGCTTTAACGTGCGCATATTATGTAGACGGTCTGCCAGTTTAATCAAAATGACACGAATGTCCTGCGCCATAGCTACAAACATTTTTCGATGATTTTCTGCTTGTTGCGCTTCTTTAGATAAATATTTAATTTTCCCCAGCTTTGTTACACCATCTACAAGCATCGCAACCTCTTCGCCGAATTCACGAACCAAATCGTCGCGCGTAAAATCCGTATCCTCGACAACATCATGTAAAAAACCAGCTGCAACTGTTTCAGGATCCATTTGTAATTCAGCTAAAATTCCAGCTACTTGCACAGGGTGAATAATATACGGTTCACCTGAGCTTCGGAATTGCTCAATATGGGCATCCCTTGCTAATTCATATGCTTTTTTCACGAATGCGACATTTTCATCATTCATGTAGGATTTGACTAACTCAAAAACGTCCTCGGGAGTCAAAATTTGCTCTTTCGCCATAACATGTCCACCTTGCTCGTCAAATTTTTCAGATTAGATATAAACTTAATTGTATAAAATTTTATGGGCTATTGTAAAGTAACTGTGTCATTTTGTTTAGTTATTCTCGTGAACAATGTGAAAAATGGAAAAATATTCTCCTAAATGAATAAAAAGACCCTTTGCGAATTCAATATTTCGCAAAGAGTCTCTCTTATCGTATCATAGTTGTTACTTATTTATTATACGCTACAGCAATTTTTGACCCAACTACTGCATTATTTTTTACTAATGCAATATTGGCATCCAGGCTTTTACCTTCTGTTAATTCTTTCACTTTTCCAAGTAAGAATGGTGTCACGTTTTTACCTTGAATACCGTTTTCTTCTGCTTCTACTAAAGCTTTTTCAATGATTCCTGTAATGAAAGAATGCTCAAGTGCTTCAGACTCTGGAATTGGGTTAGCAATGACAGCTCCACCTTTTAAGCCTAATTGCCATTTTGCACGTAGCATTTCTGCCACTTCCTCTGGCGTATCAATCTTGAAGTTGACATCAAAACCGCTTTGACTTGTGTAGAATGCTGGTAGCTCATCTGTACCATATCCAACAACTGGTACACCTTTTGTTTCAAGATATTCTAAAGTTAAACCAATATCTAAAATTGACTTAGCACCCGCACAAATTACAGCAACATTTGTTTGTGCTAATTCTTCTAAATCTGCTGAAATATCCATTGTTATTTCAGCACCACGGTGTACGCCACCAATACCGCCAGTTACAAAAATTTCAATACCAGCTAGCTCCGCACAAATCATTGTTGCTGCTACAGTTGTCGCTCCTAATTTTTTTGTTGCTAAAAGATAGCCTAAGTCACGACGAGATGCTTTTGCTACGCCTTGAGCATTACCGAACATTTCAAGTTCTTCATCTGATAAACCAATTTTAATTTTACCATCGATTAATGCAATAGTTGCTGGTACTGCACCATTATCACGAACAATTTGTTCCACTTCACGTGCTGTTTGAACATTTTGTGGATATGGCATTCCGTGTGAAATAATTGTTGATTCTAATGCTACGATTGGTAAGCCTTTTGCTTGTCCTGCTTTTACTTCTTCTGATAATACGATGAATTCTTTCATGTTGTTATTCCTCCATTTCACTGTTTAACAAATCAACTGATAGCTCAGGTCTTACGGTATATGGAGATGCAAGTGTATTTTTGGCATTTGTTAAACCTGCATCAATACATGTTGCAAATGATTGCCCAGTAAGCCAGCTATGGATTACAGCACTGACAAAGGCATCTCCTGCACCTGTTACATCTTCAATTTTATCTATCGCTTTAGCCGCGTAATGACTTGGCTTCGTTGTAACGGAAGCTGCATACACACCCTTGCTACCAGCTGTAATAATTACCTGGTCAGCACCTAATGTAAGAAGTTGCTGTAAAGCCTTTTCATAATGCACAGAGTTTTCGATTTTATGACCAACAATCGTCTCTGCTTCATCTGTGTTACAAATAAACCATGTTACTCCTTGCAACGTATCAGGTAATCGATTCATTTTTGGCGAAGATACCGGTACGATGACAAACGGAATGTCACGGGCAATTGCAACCTGCTGTATGTAAGCCACTGTTTCCTTTGGACAGTTTAAGTCCATAATAAAGCAGCCCGCATTCATCAGCATTGCCTCATGTTTTTTTAGCAAACTTGGCAATAAAAGATCATATACTTCCATATTTGCTACCGCTAATGCTAGCTCGCCCTGCTCATCCATAACCGCAGTATAGGAACCCGTCGAAGCGTCAGGTAGCTGCTCCACATAACGTAGATTCATAAATGGCTCTGACGCTTCTTGGATCACTTGCCAATCAGCATCTTTGCCGGCAGTAGTCAGCAATGTTACTTGATGATTTAATCTACCTAAGTTTTCAGCAATGTTTCGTCCAACACCACCTACACTAAATGAAGAGCTAGCAGGATTGGACGTACCGAATTGGACATTCCCTTTTACATGAAATTTTCGGTCAAGATTGGCTCCACCGATACAAATAATTTCATTTTCCTCAGGCAAAATATATGCACGACCTACAATTTTCCCCTGCTTCGTTAAGCTCGACACTAAATTAGCAAGGACTGGTCGAGATAGCTTCATCTTATCTGCCATCTCTTGCTGAGACATAAACGGATTCTGGCGAATTAATGCAAGGACCGCCTGTTCTCTTTCATTCATAGCATCACCTTTTATTATATTTGTTTACATTATAAACTTTTGTTTGATTGATGTCAAAAATTTTTTAACAAAAAAGTTGAAGCCGTATTGGCTTCAACTTCATGTTGTTATATCTATTGCTTCAATGAAATTAAGGTGTCGTATTAAATAAGTATGGCATTTCGGCAAAGAAGGGGCTGATTTCCGTTCCGACTGAGCGCTTTCCTGGGGGCGTCCGATGAGCCACTTGGGGCAACAGGATGTTGGTCCGAAGGCGTTATCATAGGACGTGATGGTTTTAGCCTTCGTTCCCCTGTCTGCTCGCTCCAGGGTCTCGGGCCAACAGATGTTTTTTGCGCGAAAGCGTAGTGTTAACGCAGCGACAGCAGCACGATGTTGGTCACGAAGGCGTCATCACAGGATGTGCTTATAGCTATCTCCCCAAGTGAACCACTCCTTGTTCACTTTACCGATGACTACACCATGCTGTAAGATCTGAAAATCCATATCCCACCAGTTACCATGTATCTCAATGTCTGCTGCATCAATCGTATAGCGTGCTTTAAAGAAAGAAAACTCCTTCTTAATCGTTAACACCTCTCGACCATTTACCTCAACAAAAAACTTCGGTAAAAAGCTGAACACCTTTTTCGTAATAAGCGCGACTTCATCTCTTGTTGTATTCATAATGGAGAAAGTCTTTGGAATTTGCATAAAACTACCCTCTACGTAATAAACATCCTTCTCCTGCTGATCCTTTACCGTAAATTTGCCACTTAGACTGAATACCTTTTGCTTTATATAAAGTTGCTTCATTCTACACCTCCTTCGAAATAGCATATCAATATAGCGCAGATTTCATCATAGCTATTAATAATTATAGAAATAATTTTTTAGATTTGGACTTATAAATTTATTCAGCGCATTATATGTAAATACCTTCATAACAGAAAAGATATGCAAGTAAAGAAGTTTGCATATCTTGCTAATCTATTCAACACTACGGTTCTTCGTAACAACACTAAAGAGAGTTTCACTTTTTCATATATAAGTAAATTTTATAAAAAAAGTAGTTCCTTCAGATCCTGTTTGAAATTCAATTTTTGCGTTATGACGGGCAGCAATTGCATAGCATATGCCTAGTCCTAAGCCAGTGCCATTATCTTTGGTCGTGTAAAATGGAGTACCCAATTTCTCTACTATTGCAGGACTGATACCTTCTCCTTGATCCCGTACTGCAAGAATTACACAATTTTCATCTCCTTTGCATGTACTGATGGATAGAACCTTACCTGTGCTCATTGATTCTAAGCCATTACGGTATAGATTTATTATCAATTGTCGTATTTCGTTACGATTTAAAAGTAAATCTGGAATGTCTTTCAGATTAAATTGAATAATTTTATTTTGATTAAATGCATCTATCTTTATTAAAGGAGTAATATCTCGAATAATAGAATTTAAATCTAACATCTGTAAATCAGATGTCTTTGTATTACCTATAGAAAGGAATTCAGTAATAATAGAATTGGCACGGTCAAGCTCTTCGATCATTACATTAAAGTAATCATTATGTTTTTCGAACTCGCTCTCTTTTTTTAATAGCTGCAAAAATCCTCGTACTGTTGTCATAGGATTTCTAATCTCATGGCTAATACCTGCTGCCATCTGACCTATTAAGTCTAGGTTTGATAATCTTTTCAATTCCTTCTCATATTTCTTTTTTTCGGTTATGTTTTTTAAAAGGCAGCAGATTCCCTCATCATATGGGTAAGCAACTGCTTCGTACCAATAATCACCATATGCTGAGGTCATTTCAAAATGTACTGCTATTCGCTTTGACATCGCACGATGAAATTCCTTATACATGACCGTATCTACACATTTCGGGAAAATCCCCCATATATTCTGGCCTAATACATCTTTTGCCGTTTTCCTTTGCGGCAAATATTGATGTTTATTCATGTAAAGAAATTCCCACTCTTTGTTCAATGCAAAGAATCCATCCGTTATACTTTCAATAACACTCGTAACCTTTTCATTAGCAGCAGCTAGTTCCCTTGTTCGCTCTTCTACCATATTTTCAAGTTGGTCCATATATAACAAGTTTGAAATTGTAGGGGCTGTGGCATCGACTATCGATTTTGCTAATTGAATTTGAGATTCATGGAAATTACATGTTTCCCCTCCTAAATTGACAACTGTTATAACCCCTAATACTTCCCCCATTGAAACCAGTGGCATCATAAGTAGACTCATACTATCTATATTTGGAGTGAGAATTATACTTTTTGTTTCAATAATCTGTTGAATCATAGCTTCGTAGCTTTGGTTCATTCTTATGCTTTTAAGATTCTCCATCCAATTGGCTTCTGTCCAATCACAGTCTTTATTAAACTTCATGAATGTGATTGTGTTTTTTCCCAACGGATCCAGGATGTGGGCTGTACTTTTTTTGCTACCTAAAACCTTTCCTAAGTAGTAAAAACATTTATCAAGACTTTTCTGCACGGAGGAACACATCGACAAATCACGTGTAACATTGAGTAACAACTGCTTTTCTGCAATAAGGTTTTCCTTTTGCTTTAAATTATTTGCGTTTTGAATTGCAACTGCAGCCATATTCACATATGCTTCAACACTCTGAATTTCTGATTCTGTTAAATTCATCGGCGTTCCATAATCAAATAAAAAAACTAAACCAAATATCTCTTGCTCATATGAGATAGGCAGTGCTAATAAGGATTTAATTTTGAAGGCTTCTACCGATCTCGGGTCCGGCCGATTATCCTTTGAGGTATCAGAGATATAGATGGTTTTTTTAGTTTCAATAACCTCTTTGGCCAGTAAGTCTGTTTCAATATCAATTACCTGTGTATCGAGCGTTATGCCATTCATATCTTCTGGTTTTCCCACAAATCCTCTAAATGTGCCATCTTTTTCTGGTAAATAAATACCAACCGAGTTACATTGCACGATTTCCTCGGATATTGCCTGCGTTACACGCTGTAAAACTTCATGTAGTTCTAACTTTGTATTAATTACTTTGGTTATACTCGCGAGCCTAGAATATCTCGTCTGTTCTCTTAACATGCACAATGTCTCCAATCAAAGCCTACTAAAATTAAAAGTATAATTTCTAGCTAACAGTCTAGTTCTAGATCAGTTTACTATTTTTAATTTTATATCTGTATCCTATTATACATGGAAAACCTCTATTACTTATGATACGGTTTACCGTGATAGCGCTAGCCTGTTTCGACCCGATGATAGGAACGACCATAAGGACTTCTAATAACTTCAATTCACTTTTGTTAGGTCCTTATATTCTTCCATTGCCAGTCACCTTCAATGGCTCTATCCACTTAACAGACCATTCATATGATACCAATGAATAAGAACTGATTGTTGATTCTGTTTGCAGGAGCTACATTTTCCGCACGATTTTTGTTGTCATATGTTCTCTTTCAGTGGTAATATTTAACACTTGCACCAATACGCGTTCACTCTGCAAAAATCTCATCTGTCGATAATGATTTCATATATAAATACACATTTAAAAATGAAAGTAACATTTGATTTATAAATCCACTCTATTCCCATTTTATGCTTATATTCAGTTTGGAGAAAAAGGACTATCCAACAAATTCTTAAATGGAAACAGGTATAGAAAAAGTTCTCTTTTTCTATACCTGTTTTTTGTATACTTTTTAGTAAATCACTATTTTTAGTTGGTGATGGATTGTAGTGGAAGGCGGCGACTCCAGCGGGAATAGCATGAGCTGAAGGCACCACAGGAGCGAAGCGACGAGGGACTGAAGCCATGCCCGCGTAACGCATCCGTCACTAAATGACTTAGGAGAAATCCCCTTCTAAAACCGCACTTACTTATAATACGGTTCACCGATACTAATATTAAATTCGTTATAAAAATAGATTTCCTTATTGGACTAACCTGCCCATATCCTAACTTAATACAATTAAATTCAATTTTAACTTAGTTTTTTCTTCAACTAAACTGCCCCGTTAGCCATCCATGTAGCGCAAAAATCAGCTCTTCACCACAGAAAATGAAAGATGATTAAGTTCTTTCATGGGAGTACAATAAGAAAAAAGAGCTGTCTAAAACAGCTCAATGTTTTTCAAGTAAAGCCCTCCTGTAGTTGAATAAGAAAAGACACCCGTTATTGAGTGCCTTTATTTGTTGTAGTTTTTTCTTTCACTATTATTTACTGTCCAATTTAATAATTTCCGATTTCCCGTTCCACTCTAATTTTGCTTCAATTCTATCTTTTTTAAGTTGTGTAAGCTTCACAGCCAGTGCATTCAACAGTACCTATGTGTACATTGTTTTTTTGTTAAAAGTGTCTTCAACAATACCCACATCCAACGATACACCTTTTATTTTATATACAAATACTTCAGGTGCAGGTTCTTTTCCAATATATTTAAATGTATATTCTCCAAATTCTCTTTCTTTAGTAACTTCAGTTTCGTACTTAACAATCCAATTCAAGGATAAAAAAATAAATACAATGCCTAAAAATCCTATATAATTTCATAGTTGCACTTCTAAATAAAATTATTCACATTCTACATTAACATTATTTACCATCATAATACATATTTTCTATTTCTTCACTTACTTTTGGTAAATCCATTCCCTTTTCCCAAATCAAAATTTTATCTTTTGGAGTTCCATAATAAATCATTTTTATCTCCTTACCACGTTCTTTTTCCTGGTACTTAATGTCAATAAAATAATATCTCTTTTCAAAACCGTTATGTGGTTGTGCTTCTTGCTTAATCATTGGTCGTAAAGGAGTAATATAAAAGTTACCTTCCTTATCCATATCGTATTTTAACCTATCCAAACTATAACCATCATTTGTCTCAGCATAATAGAAAATTTTGCTGTCTGCCAATTGGCTTACATTCTTTATCTCTACCTTATCAGTTGAAACGCTTATGATTTGCCAATTAAACAAACCAAAATACCCCAAAATGATAAGCGAAAACAATAATGCACTAATAATTATCCCTTTCATAAAGGATTTAATTCTTGACTGATTCCAAAAAGAAGAAATATTTTTTATAACATTACTATCATTTCTAATTGTTTCGATTTCTTCTTTCGGTAATTTGAAATCAGCTTTTAATCTATCTAATTCATTTTTACAATTATGACACCCAACAAGGTGTTCTTCTACCATTCTTTTGCTCTCATCACTGCATACATCGTCATAATACAACGGAAGCATATCTTTAATTATTTCACATGACACTTTATTACTCATATCTATTCCTCCCTCAGTAAATCTTGAATTTTACCTTCAGCTCGGTGAAATGTTACTCTTGCCCAACTCTCCGTTTTTTCAAAAAGTTGACTTATTTGTTTAAAGGACAGTTCTCCAAACACTCTTAATGTAAAAACTTCTTTATAAGGCTCTTCTAAGCGATGTAAGACCTTATGTAAATGGAAGGTTTCTTCTTTATTCACTATTATTGATTCAATGCTATTCTCGCTTATTTCTTCTGGTATATCGTCTGTAGCATATCGCTTTTGTTTATCGAGATAGGTAAAGTATGTATTTTTTGCTATTTGACAAAGCCATACATTGATTTTGCAATTGCCTTTGAAATTATCGATGCTTTTTAAAGCCTTAAAAAAAGTTTCTTGTGTTATTTCTTCTGCTATCTTTTCATTGCGACTTAATGATAATACAAACGAGTGAACATCTCGGAAATATTGATTGTATATACTCTCAAACTCAGTCACATTTCTACCTCCTTTCATAATTAAGACTAAGTAAAGTAAGTTTCGTTACAAAAATTAAAAAAAAATCGGCAGACATATAGTTAGTCTGCCTTTAGGTCGTATCGTCCTTATTGAAGTAAACTGCTCCGTTAGTAGACTAGCAACAATCTTTTCGAAAACAGCCTTATAAATAAAAAAACGCCACAAAAATGTGACGCTTTTCATATTATTGTATGACTCTTCTGCAAAACGAGAGGTTGATTTCCGTTCCGGCTGGGCTCTTTCCTGGGGGCGACCAGTCTCCACTACAATCAGCCAATTCATTTAGCAAGTAACCAATCATTTATTAATATTGAATAAGTGTTTTTATGTTTATGTCGCCAAGTTTTGCACGACCGTTTAGCTCTTTTAACTCGATAAGGAATGCACAGCCAACAACTTGACCACCTAATTGTTCAATTAAACGTACAGTCGCTTCAACTGTACCACCTGTCGCAAGTAAATCATCACAGATTAATACTTTTTGACCTGGTTTAATTGCATCTTTGTGCATTGTAAGCGTATCTTTACCGTACTCAAGCCCATAGTCAGCACTTATCACTTCACGTGGTAATTTTCCTGGCTTACGAACAGGCGCAAAACCAATTTCAAGCGCATATGCAACTGGACATCCGATAATGAAGCCTCGAGCCTCAGGACCTACTATAATTTCAGCACCTAATTCTTTTGCGTAACTTACGATTTGATCTGTTGCATATTTGTATGCAGGACCGTTATCCATAATTGTTGTAATATCTTTGAAGCTGATGCCCTCTTTCGGCCAGTTTTCAACCGTTGTTACGTATTGCTTTAAATCCATGTTATTGTTCCTCCTACGAAACTTTTTCGTATATTAATGTAATCGTTCATCAAACCATTGTTTTAATTCTATATAAGGGGCATATACAAGCTTTTGCTCCATTTCAATCTGTTCTGAACGCTGTTTGTAAGACGGTGCCTCTGCAAGTGCCTTTTTTGGTGCATTCACGTTGACAGTCGTCAGTCCACTCTCCATTTTAACAAAATCAAGTTCAAAAAACACCTGTGTCATAAATTTTAATGCATCTAATGGCCAACCTGTATGCTTCGCTAATTCAGCCAAATGCATATTCAGTGGAAAAGCAGGACGATTTTTCAAAAACTTATAATACCAGGAGAATTGCTCACGTGTAGGCAAACCACTGAAATACTGAGAATCAGGCATGTAAAAATGTGCATAAATTCGGGAAGAGGCTGTTTTTCGCAAGACATCTTCTAACATTTGAACATTTTGTGGCAAATCTAGTAGCACGATATAATTGGTTTGTTCTACATTTGAAAGCGTAGGATCCACTGCTAGGATTGGAACACCAATTAGAGATTGGTAATAGGTCACCGTCTCTGGACGGAAGGCGATGAATGTTGCCTCCTCCTTTGGGACCGTATTTAACCAGCGTGATGTTTGACGAATACCACGAATATCAAATAATTGCCACTCAGTCGTTTGGACATCCTCTATCATAAATTGTGCTTTTTTACGTCCCTGCCATTCGTTAATTTGTAAATCCCCAGTAAATGACACTTTTATTCCGTACGTTAACTCGTCGTGTAAATGTCCCTTATTGAAACCAACACTATCCAGTTTTTCGTAGCCATCGGTCAATTCCATTTTTATATGATTTTCTGCTGCTCCAATTTTTCGCATAGAAGATATCTCCACATCTTCAAGCACATAAACAGGCTTCGGAAAATCCGTACCATATGGACCAAGCGTAGAAATCTCTTCAATAGCATCAGCTGAAATTTCATCCATTTTTAGTGGTATATCTATATTGAGTACAGGTGTCAATTGCTCTTCTGATAAACATGCTCTTGCTTGAGTATCTAGTCGTGATCTTAATTCATCTACATGCTCAATGGATAATGTCATCCCCGCTGCCATAGGATGCCCACCGAAATGAGGTAATATATCTCGATTCTTTGCTAGTTCATTAAATAAATGGAATCCTTCAATACTACGAGCTGAACCTTTAGCTGTTCCTTTTTCATAGTCTAGTGACAGTACAATGGTTGGACGATAGTAAAGCTCTACAAGACGAGATGCGACAATCCCTACTACTCCAGCATTCCAGCCTTCTCCAGCAATTATTAAAACGAGTGAATCCCCGATTTTTTTATCTGATTCAATAAGGGCAATGGCCTCATCTGTAATACTCTTTACAATATCTTTGCGCTCACTATTACATGTATTAAGCTGTTTCGCCAATGCTGTTGCCTTAGCATTATCTTCAGCCATTAATAGCTCTACACCTGGTGCTGCTTCTCCAAGTCGTCCAACTGCATTTAAACGCGGTCCAAAGTAAAAACCGATTGTTTCTTCACTAATTTTGGCTTGCTCTGCACTTGCTACTTCACACATCGCTTGTACCCAAGGGCTGAGTGAATGACGCATTTCTTCTATTCCTCGCTTTACTAGGTAGCGGTTTTCATCAACTAATGGTACTAAATCCGCTACTGTTCCAACGGCAACATATTCAATTAAATGTGTTGGCAGTTCCCCATATAGAGCATGAGCTAACTTAAACGCTACACCCACACCTGCTAGCTCACCAAATGGATAATGCCCTTCTGGTATACGAGGATGTAAAATAATATCTGCAGGTGGTAACTCATCACCTGGTTCATGATGATCTGTGACGATAACATCCATCCCCAGTTCCTTCGCGATACGAATCGGTTCAATGCCTGAAATACCATTATCAACTGTAATAATTAGCTGAACACCCTCGTCATGTGCTTCACGAAATAGTGCTTCATGCGGTCCATAGCCGTGAATAAAACGATTCGGTATTTTAAACGACACATCGGCACCGAGATCAAGTAACACATTGAGCATGACCGTCGTGCTAGTGACACCATATAGTGATAGGTAAACCTTTGAAATTATCTCCAGCTTTTCCCCCACTTCACACCGTGCGTGAGACTTTCACCTCACACGGCGTTCCATCGAAAACATTCAAAACTTTTGTAATCTACATAACTCAACATAATTCACGTATTTCTTGATTATGCTCTAATTGTCCAAATTAGATTGTTATTGTTTCTAGCTCTAGTTTCTTTCTTAGCGTATTTAACTTATTTAACATCTTTGTATTTGTTATTAAAATTTTGTACTTCGAAATTACTTCTTCATCATTTGCATGTATCAGAATGTGGATATCTTTATCAACTAAGCAGAGGTTCTTATATTCGTCAGTACCACCTTGCAATCGTGGTACTTTATGATGACAGTGTACCATCATCGGATTTAATTCATTACCAGTAACATGGCATTTCCCTCTTTGTGCACAATATAATGCAATACGATTATCATTGTATTCTACACTTCTTTGCGGAATCGGATGTTCCATTAAGAAACGAAGAGAGCCTATATCAATCGTAGATAGATTTTTATGAATTTCTTCTCTACCTTGTTTCGTATAGGCATTTACCACATTCCGTTTCATCATCGGGCTTTTGTGTTTAATGTACCCAATTGGTAGAAACGGTGCTTTAGAGATAAATCGAATCTGTTTGCTTTTTCCATATTCCTTTTTAATGAAATCCGATGTAATAACACCTGTTTTCTTGATTCGCCGTTTCATTCGATGGTCTTTTAAACATGCATTTACTTCATATGCAATGTTACCCATATCCTCGGCTATCATGGTGGCAATACGGAAATATTGATGAAGTCCTATTACAGTTGAGTTGTAAAACGCAATTTTTCTTGCTTGGTCGTTTGAACCGCTATCATAACGGATACCATTAATAATTTCTTTAAGGTTATCTTTAGTGCGTTTTACAGCTTTGTCGCACATATGACTTTTAACGATCCATCTGTTACCTTTTGGAACTAACTTCATTTTGATTCCCAGAAATTCCGAATAGTTCTTTTTAAGATTCACAATTTTTGATTTTTCTTCGCTAATTTCTAAGCCAAGTCTATCTTGCAACCATTTTTGGACTGCAATAAATAACCTTTTCGCATGATTTGGATTACTACAGAATATTTTAAAATCATCTGCGTATCGGACAATGTAACATTCCTTTAATCGGGTTTTCTTTAGATGGTAATACTGATTTCCTTTATCTATTGAATTCCCTCTATCTTTTCGGATAGTTATTTTATCCTCACAAATCGGAATAGTTTCCCATTGACTTTCAATCCATCTATCCAATTCATTGAGAACAATGTTAGAAAGTAAGGGAGAGAGAATCCCTCCTTGTGGTGTACCTTTTTCGTTTTCAATGATTTGTCCATTTGGCATTTTGATTTTGGCTTTTAGCATTTTTGAAATAATCGTGAGTAAATTTTTGTCCTTGATTCCCATTGTCCACATTTGTTTTAATAACTTTGCATGTGAAACGTTATCGAAAAAGCCTTTAATGTCAATGTCAATTACATAAGACATTTTTGATTTTTGTATGAGTCGATAACTTTGAGCAATTGCATTTTCTACGGAACGGTTTGGTCTAAATCCGTGACTCCTACCTGAGAATTTTGCCTCTACTATTGGTTCAAGAACTTGTAAAATACATTGCTGGACTATTCTGTCCCATATTGCTGGGATTCCTAGTGGTCTTGTTTTTCCATTAGGTTTTGGTATATCAACTCGTCTTACTGCTTTAGGTTTATAATCTCTTAATTTATTTCTGACAAAGAAGATAAATTGCTCCTCCGGAAGCTTCGATACATGTTCGATTGTTCGTCCATCTACACCCGCTGTTTTACTGCCAGTATTTTTCTTAATATTACGATACGCTAATTTAATGTTTTCAGGCGAACTAATAATGCCCATTAAGTTTTTAAAACTACAACCTTTTGAACTTTGGTCATACAGCATATCAAATGTTGCTTGCATACTGTAATATTCCGCATTTCTTAATTTGGACTTTTTAACATGTTTTGCGATTCGTGAATTTGCCACAGACATCAACCCCTTTCTCAAGTGGTGATTCTATTAGTCATACTCGAATCTGTGATTTGTTATGCATTTATAAGTCTTTGAAAGTTCCGACTAGAGCCTATCCCTCCACCATTTATTATCATGGTTTCAAAGGTACTATGACTCCACTCTCACGGAAAGTTAATCGATTTTAATAGGTTATACCCTTTATATCGAACTGTTTCATAGGTAGGCTAATACCTCCACATCTTCCGCTTTCCACGTTCCAATTTCTCTATCCTTCCATATATCCTTAGGTTTCTCCTATAGTCCTGTATGCTTGAGCTTGCCTGTAACAAGCTATGGGTTTTCATAACGCCAGATTTTTACTCACCCACACATACGATGGCACTGCCACCCATTGCATTTCTACAATGTCTACGTCTAGACCTGTACATTCAGAGATTCGTCAGTGCTAATATAGCACATTCTAACCATAGATACTTTATGGACTCCCGGCATATAGGACACACCATCCACCGCTGGACAGCTTTCGTGTAAGTTACTAATCCAACTTACTTACGGTATCTCTCTGCCGACTTCACCGAGCTTCATACTTCACTAGTTAACCTTAGCTAAAGCATGTCGGAGTATCAGAGTAGGCGTTTCAAGGCGTTACCCTCTCATTCCACCTATCAAGAAATCAGTTCTCCTAGGGAAATTATGCGACTCCCTAGTGTCTAAGCTTTTCACTTAGAAACGTGTCGCACCCGCGTCGTAATCGCCAAATACAAGGATTTTCTCTCCGTTTTCCAGCGCTTGCTCAATACGTGCTACAGCTTCTGCCATACCATGCATTAAAAACGGGTCATGAATACTTGCTTCTGTCATATTTAATAAGCTCTCTGCGTCAGCAGCTGTTTCACAGCCTCGTGCTGCTAAAATTTTCGCTGCAATCGCAGAAAGTTGTAGGTCATTTTGTAATGTTTGGACAAGCGTAGCGTCTGGGCGCTCTACCTGCCATCTCTTTTTCGATAGAATCATCTTTTCACTTCCTCACGAAAGCTATTATACCGAAAATCTAGCCTATCCGCACTATTTGTCAGAATGATAGTTTTATCCATCAGATCGTCAATTCAATCCGTCGGTTTTACTAAACTACCCGAGAATAGAACCGGCCAAGTGATGGAAAGAGGTCAGAGTGACGGATAGAAGAGTCAAAGTCGTGGATAGAACCTTCAGAGTCATGGATAGAACAGCCGAAATCGTGGATAGAACCTTCAGAGTCATGGATAGAACAGCCGAAATCGTGGATAGAACCTTCAGAGTCATGGATAGAACAGCCGAAGCCGTGGATAGAACCGTCAAAGCCTTGGATACCAGTCTCAAAAGAAAAAAGCCTACTCCATTAAAGAGTAGACTTCTCAAGCACACCTTTTGAAGCAGAAACTAATGCTTCAACCTTCTCCAAATTACCTTCATGCAATGCTGTCACGATCGCACTACCAACGATTACGCCATCACTAAGTGCCCCCATGCTAACCACTTGCTCGGGTGTTGAAATTCCAAAGCCAGCTAGTACTGGTATTTGACTTGCTTCACGTAAGCGAGCAAAATGATCATTTAAATCATTAGCAAAGCTTGTGCGAGCCCCTGTGATTCCATTGACTGTCACAGCATAGACAAAACCTTGACTAGCCGCCGCGATACGTGCAATTCGCTCTGGTGGACTAGTTAACGAGACAAGCTGGACGATGTCGATACCATGAGGATTTAATGTGTCACGTAAAACGGCACTTTCTTCAAGTGGTACATCAGGAACGATTAACCCTTTAACGCCCCCTGCCACACAATCGTTAGCAAAAGCCTCTAACCCATAAGCTAAAACAGGATTAAAATAAGTCATAACAACTAACGGAACTTGAATGTCTTCTTTAAATGATGCTAATGCTTCTAGCACTTTACGTAATGTCACACCTTCTGCTAAAGCCCGTTCACCTGCTTGCTCGATCGTCGGCCCATCAGCTACAGGATCCGTGAATGGTATACCCACTTCAATGGCCGTTACACCCATTTGCTGTAGCTTTAGGATCGTTGGCTTCAAAGTTTTCAGACCCCCATCGCCGGCCATAATATATGGTATAAATGCTTTATTACCAGCGATCTTCGATTGTTCAATTGCCTGCTGTAGTGTCGTCATTACACATCTCCTCCTAATGCTTTACGGACAGTATGAACATCCTTATCTCCTCGGCCGGATAAGCACACAACAATGATGTCATCTGTAGACATTGTCTTCGCAAGTTTTGCTGTATAAGCAATGGCATGCGAGCTTTCTAGTGCAGGTAGTATACCTTCTGTTTTACTCAGTAATTGCAAACCCTCAAGTGCTTCACTATCTGTAATCGAATCAAATTGGACACGCCCAATTTCATGTAAATAACAATGCTCTGGACCTTTCCCTGGATAATCTAGACCAGCTGAAATAGAATGTGCTTCCTGCACAAAACCATTTTCATCTTGTAATAAATACATGTATGCACCGTGTAAAACTCCTAGCTGTCCACCGGCAATTGCTGCTGCATGCTTTCCTGTCTCAATGCCACTGCCCGCTGCCTCTACTCCGTATAGCGCTGCAGTTTCATCATCGACAAAAGGATGGAACATACCGATTGCATTACTACCACCACCTATACAAGCAACTACTGCATCTGGTAAACGGCCTTCCTTAGCTAAGATCTGCTCTCTAGTTTCAACACCAATTACACGCTGAAAATCCCTTACGATTTTCGGGAATGGATGTGGTCCTAAAGCTGAGCCTAAAATATAATGAGTATCCTCAACATTCGTCACCCAGTAGCGCAGTGCTGCATTGACGGCATCCTTCAATGTTTTTGAACCTGTTTCTACAGATTCCACTTTTGTACCGAGTAACTCCATGCGAAACACATTCAACTGTTGGCGTTTTATATCCTCGGCACCCATAAATACAACACATTCAAGATTCAATAATGCGCATGCAGTTGCCGTGGCCACTCCATGCTGCCCTGCACCTGTTTCTGCCACTATTTTTCTTTTACCCATTCGTTTTGCAAGAAGCGCTTGACCAATCGCATTATTAATCTTATGGGCTCCAGTGTGATTTAAATCTTCACGCTTTAAATAAACCTTCGCGCCTCCTAGCTCTTTTGTTAAATTTTCTGCGTAATACAATGGCGTCTCACGACCAACGTATTGTTGTAAATAATAGGCTAGTTCCTCAGTAAACACTTGATCATTCATTGCCTCATCATATGCCGCCTCTAATTCCAACAAAGCTGTCATTAATGTTTCTGGAACAAATTGTCCACCAAATTTTCCGTATCGCCCTTCCTTTGTCGGTACACTATTTGCAATTGAATTCTCCACTATGCTCTCCCCTTCTTTACTGCCTGTATAAATGCGGTTATTTTTGCTATGTCTTTCACACCGTCTGTCTCCACACCACTCGATACATCTACCATAAACGGCGACACCAGCGACACCGCTTCTTCAATATTTTCAGCTTGCAAACCACCTGCTAAAATTAACTTTTCTCGCGGAATCCCTACCATCTCTAGGAGGGTCCAATCAAACGTGTGACCACTGCCTCCTTTAAAATCTGTCCCTGGTGCATCAAATAAGTAGTAGTCCACATCATAATTAGCAGCAGCCTGAACATCTTCAGCACCTCTCACGGACAAAGCTTTGATTGCTGAATAGCCTTGCTGCCGAATAAACTCCGGAGATTCTTCCCCGTGGTATTGCACATAATCTAATGGCACACTTTCGATCGCTGTTCGTAATTCCTCCGCACCTGGATTGACAAAAACACCGATTTTCAAAACGCCCTCTGGCACATGTTTGGCTAGTTGCTGTGCCTGTTCAACCGTCACTCGTCGTTTACTTGGTGCAAAGACAAAACCAATGGCATCCGCTCCTGCCTCTACTGCTCCCTGCACATGTTGTTGTTCCATTAGTCCACAAATTTTCACCTTCGTCATACAGATGCCCCCACCTTATTGACCTGTAAATTCTTTAGCGCAGTACCTGCATCACCACTGCGCATTAATGACTCACCTACAAGAACGCCACTAGCTCCCATGGCCGCCACCGCTTTAGCGTCTTCTTGCGTCCAAATCCCACTTTCACTTATTAATACTTTCTCTTCTTCGAACGGAAAAGCTTCAGCAATTTCACGTGTACGTTCTAAGCTCACTTCAAAGGTACGTAAATCGCGGTTATTGACGCCAATTAGTTTGGCACCAACTGCAACAGCACGTTCAAGCTCCTCAAGATCATGCACCTCAACTAATACTTCTAAATTTAAGCTTGTTGCATAGCTATACAAGTCACGTAATGCCTCATCTGTTAACGCGGCTACAATTAGCAAAATGATAGATGCACCTGAAGCCTTTGCAAATCGAATTTGTACACGATCGATCATAAAATCCTTACAAAGAAGTGGCGTTTGTACAGCATTTGCAACTGCCGCTAAATCATCAAAAGAGCCCTTAAAAAACCTTTTATCTGTTAAAACAGAAATGGCCGCTGCCCCTGCTTCTGCATAAATTTTTGCTTGTGCCACTGGATCTGCCCCTTCTGCGATTAGCCCCTTCGAGGGGGAAGCACGCTTCATTTCAGAAATAACTTGTAATGTTTCAGCTTTTCGCAATCGCTCAAATAATGATGGACGCAGCTTTTCTGTAAAATTAGCTAACGGGTCGGGTTGTTCAAGTAAAGCACTAACTTCTATCTTTTTTTGTTCGAGAATTTTATTTAAGATATTCATGGTCGGACCTCCACTTCTTTAATACGCTCACTATAAGCAACGACTGCCTCTAATTTTTGAAGGGCACGCCCGCTAAAAATACTATCCTTCGCCATTTCTACACCTTCTTTAACGGTTTCAGCAATTCCATAGCTGAACAACCCAATACCAGCATTCAATAAAACTGTGTCAAAATAAGCACTTTGTTCACCAGCTAATAATTGACGCATAATAGCAGCATTTTCATCTGCATTACCTCCACGAATGGCCTCTATCGGTGCAAAGCTGAGACCCGCTTCTTCTGCAGTTAATGAAAATGGAATTAAGTCTCCCTTATCTACTAGGATAAAAGTATTTTGACCAGCTAAAGAAGCCTCATCCAAACCTAGTGGCCCAGAAACGACCATTGCTCGTTCACGCCCGAGCATTTGTAATACGGAAGCATATTCCATAACAAAATTAGGACGATTAATGCCTGTAAATTGCGTCGATAAAGGCACTGGATTCGTAAGTGGACCGACAAGATTAAAAATAGTTGGCTTGCCTAGTGCCCGACGTACCTCGCCAATCCGCTTTAATTTCGGATGGACATTTGGAGCATACAAAAAGGCTATTCCTTCTTTCTCTAACAGCTCAACTGTTTGCTCAATGGAAATATTCGTATGAATACCGAGTGCTTCTAAAACATCCGAGCTTCCTGATGCCGAAGAAATTTTACGATTGCCGTGCTTCGCCATTTTGACACCTGCCCCTGCTAATACAAAGGCGCAAGTTGTACTTATATTAAATGTATTAAGACCATCCCCTCCAGTACCGCAATTATCCATATAGATTTCTGCTTTTGCTGGTACGTCTAGTGCAAACGAACGCATAATGGTAGCTAGTGCCGCTACTTCATGTGCTGTTTCACCTTTAACAGATAATGCCGTTAAAAAGCTTGCGATTTGTTCCTTTGGTGTGTCATCTTGGAACATCCATTTTGCTGCCTGTAGCATTTCCTCATACATTAAATGCTCTCGTTGTTGTACTTTTTGACGAATACCTTCCATTAATGTGAACCTCCTTCTTTTTCAAGTAGCTGCAAAAATTCCTGTTCGTCCTTTTCTATTTGTTTTAAACTTTCATCGATATTTGTGTATTTGGTCACCGTTACAGTTGTTTGCATATGCATTGTTTCATTTTCTATGACAACGGATTTTCCCGTTAAAGCAAAATCAAGATGACCGTTAAAACCGATAAATCCAAGAGCTCCTCTAAATATCCCAGTAGCTTGATCAGATTTTCCTAAATAATTTCTTGCTTGATCCTTTGGAATACTTGTTGATGCAAAGGGTGGTAACGTTGCAGCTAATACATCCAGTGCATGAAGCATCGGTAATATTTGCCCCTCGACTCTCGATGTCATGTGTAATGCATGCTTTGAACGCTCAATTCTCATTGCCTCAATGACTTGAATGGAATCTCGGAAACATACAGACTGTAGCTCTTGTTGCACGACAGAAACAAGTACAGCATGTGACTCCCTAATATTTGTGTTTTCATATAACTTTCGTTCATGTTCTAAATCTTCACCTTTTGTGGAACCTCTAGGATATGTCCCCTCTGTTGGTGTCGCAATCACACGCTCACCTTTTACACGAATTAGGCTTTCAGGAGATGTTCCTAAAACAACATGATCCTCAAATTCTACATAATACATATAAGGAGCAGGATGTTTTTTACGCAATTGACGATATAAAGCGAATGCATCTCCTTGTAAATTTGCTAAAAAATGCTTTGATAGGACGACTCTTGTAATATCTTCATCTAAAGTAGCTTTAATAGATGTAAGCGAATCTGCAAATTGTTCATTCGTAGTAGCTTCAAAAGGTTCATAGCTACAAGTTGTATCCTTACCCTCTCTACCTTTTAAAAGCTGCTCCGCTAACTCTTCTAAATTTGGTTCTTTTTTTTCTGCATCAATATTTGTATGAATCAAAGTTACCTCATCTGTTACATGATCAAACACAATGACCGTCTCATACACATGGAAATGCACATCTGGGAGCTGCACTTTATCCTGAGCAGCCGATAATATCGTTGTAGCATCATGACCAACATAGCCAACAGCTCCTCCTGAAAATGGGAATTGTATCGTATTGGATATACGTGGCATTAATCTTTTCAATAAAACAAACATGTCGCCCTTATGTGTATAGGTGTTTCCGGTCTTATATGAATATTCCTGAATCTCATCTCCAAAGCCTTTATACGTTTTTCTCGGATTAGCACCGATAAAAGAAAAACGTCCTGCTCCTTCATGCTGTGCTGAACTCTCAAGCAGAAATTTATGATTCCCTTGTAGGCGTCTAAAAATTAAAATCGGTGTTAAAGAATCTGCATTAATAGTTTTCATTTTTGTTCTTGAACTCGTCGATTGCATAATTACCAAGCTCCTTTTCTTATAAATTCACTAACGTTTAACTAAAAAATGTATAGCAACTGAAGCGACTTTTATTGAATAAAGTTGAATAAAAAGGATCATCATCATAGCGTAGGGTCGATTTCCGTTCCGGCTGGGCGCTTTGTTGCTGACGCTTCGCTTTCGCACAGAGCAAAGCTTCCTGGGGGCGTCCGATGAGCCGCTTTTATTGCTGCCGCTACGTTAGCACTACGCTTTCGCACAGAAAACATCCGCTTCGCTGCAGGGTCTCGGGCCAACACGATGTTGGTCACGAAGGCGTTATCACAGGATGTGATGGTTTTAGCCTTCGTTCCTCTATCGCTGATCCCCGAGGAGTCGCCCAGCCTCCACTCCAATCAACTTATTTACATAGGGTACGTTTTAACAAATGTTTTCCTAACTTTTGACGGGTAAGCTAGGCAATACTTTAAAAGTTCATGTTATGCCCCCTAAACCGTTCCAGTGAATGTCCCTCTTTTTTGACATAAATATTAGCGGGTCTTATCTATCGATTTTTAGCAATAGTATTGGAGTATTCATCCCCATGCAAATAGAAGCAATAAAAAAAGTCCTCTGCAAATAGGATTTTTCCTAATTGCAGAGGACGATCATGACCGCGTTGCCACCTCATATTAGAGCATATTTGCTCTCCCTTATGTGCTTGGCCTTAGTTCGCCTGTTAAATTGACGTATCTTTTATCTAAGTTGAAGCACCCCCCTATAACGTGGGGAATCCGTTCGCTATTAATAATTAGCGACTCTCATAAGTCCATTCACATAAGCTACAAATCAGTTCGCACCATCCACTGACTCTCTAAATTGCACACTTATGCTACTACTCTTATTCAACAATTTCTCAGCTATTCTCATCTAAACTCAGCTCATCTGTTCTAAGGCTGACCTCGCTCCCGAGACCAACTACCTTGGATCGAACAAAAAAGTTAGCCTTATTCTATGCCAAACTCCGATAATTGTCAATCAATTCAGAGAAAAAGAAAAATGTTGAAAGGTGTTTCGAAATTATATAAAAGGGAAAACCACCTCTTTATATACTAATAAAAGGAAAAGAAACTACCCGTTTTTAAGTATTTATAATGTATTGACCTTGTAAAAATATCAAGTTATAGTAATTCCAGAACATTCATTCTCTAATACATAAAAAAAGAAGGTAGGAACGAATATGTCCGTTCGAAAAAAACTAAATATAGGTTTTATTTCACTCACTTGTATACTCTTAATATCAAGTATTATTGCATTTTTTCAGTTTAAGTCAGTTGAAGGAGATATAGTTGAGGTACTTGATCATAGAATCGTACAAATTCAATTAACAGAGAAAATACAACAAGAGCTTGCCTCACAAGGACTCTTTTTACGCTCCTATGTTCTAAATAGTAAGGATGAGACTACAAAAACAAATTTAGAGCGTTATGAAAAACTATTACCAGAGACGGTTCAAGAGCTTTCAGGCATTGTTCGTTCCGATTACACAAAAAATATTATGAAGCAAGTAAGCGAATTACAACAAGATTTACTAACAAGTTCTAATCAAGCAGTGCAAGCATTTAATAGTGGAAAAACAGATTTAGCTTTATCATACATAAATGGAGAAGTTACAAAAAACAACAAGGAAATTTATACACTGACAAATGATTTATTAAATTATCATGATGAACAGCTGCAAAAGGTTAAAAGCAGTGTTGTCCAAACAGTTGCTAGAGCTATTTTTATATCCATTGCCTTACTTGTTTTAAGTGCAATCGTTGGCTTCTATTTTATGTATTTTGTAAAACGCTATATCACTCAACCGCTTCGTAAAGTGATTGATGCAGCAGATACATTAGCACACGGTGACTTAACGATTGCTCAGCTTGAACATAACTCAAAAGATGAGATTGGTACACTTGCCACAGCAGTGAATGCGTTAAAAGAGAAGTTATCTGTACTGCTTAAAAATGTTCAGGACAATGCTACACAACTATCTGCTGCTTCTGAAGAACTTTCCGCAAGCACTGTAGAAGTGACAACAACATCAAGCGACATTTCACATCGAGTACAAGACACGTCGAACCATTTATCTTCATCTGCTAGTGCTTCTCAACAAAGTGCTCTAGCTATGGACGAAACAGCTGCTGGTGTACAACGAATTGCTGAGGCTACTCAAAATTTGCATCACAATGCTATAAGTATGACACAGCTTGCCAATACCGGGGGAAGAACTATTTCAACTGCCAAAGAGCAGATGGATACAATTTCTGAATCAACTACACGAATTGCCAATTTAACACAAAAGCTAAGTAAGCAATCTGAGGAAATCGAGCAAATTACAAAAGTAATTACGGCTATTACTGAACAAACAAATTTACTGGCACTCAATGCTGCCATCGAAGCAGCGCGAGCTGGTGAGCATGGCAAAGGCTTCGCGGTTGTAGCAGATGAAGTACGAAAGCTTGCTGAAGAATCTAATCAATCTGCTGGCCAAATTGTTGCCATCACAAATGAAATTCAAACGGATACAAGAAATGTAGCAGCTGCTGTGCATGAAGGATTAGCATCTGTCCAGGATGGTGTAACAAAAATTCATGAGGCCGGTGACGCATTTGAATCCATTACAGCGTCTGTGCAAGCATTTACTGACCAAATTGAAGATATCTCAGCCACTTCTGAACAAATTTCAGCAAGTACGGAAGAAGTCGCTGCCTCTGTAACAGAAATTGCAAATGGTGCGAGTATTTCAGCGAGCAACTCACAAATCATTGCTGAAGCAGTAGAAGAGCAAGCTGCAACAATGCAACAGGTTAATGAGGTGGCTGAGGAATTAAACAACAACGCTCAGCAACTGCAGTCATTACTACTACAATTTAAACTGTAAAAACAAAAAGAATCTTCAGCTTTCCTATGAAAGCCTGAAGATTCTTTTTTTCATCAAAAAAGCAGGGAAAGAAATGTTTCCTTTCCCTGTTTTAAAGACTTATGTTAAACAGTAGGCTCGTCAGTACCCCATTGTTTTTTCTCTTTTTTGCGTATTTGACCATCTGATTTTTTCATTTCACGAATCTTAAGTGAATACCAGATTTGTGCAGCAATACAAATTGAAGAATACATACCTGTTATTAAACCAACTAATAACGCGATTGAGAAGTTTTGAATCGATGGTGCACCTAAAATAAGAAGTGCCACTGTCACGATAATAACCGTTAACACTGTGTTGACAGATCGACCCATTGTTTGACGCAGTGATTTGTTAACGATATCTGCTAACACTTCACGGTCATTAATCGTATCATATCGATCTAAGTTTTCACGCATACGGTCAAACGTAACGATCGTATCATTAATAGAATAACCGACAATTGTCAGTACAGCTGCAATGAACGTAATATCAACTTCTAAGCGCATAAAACTAAATACAGCAACAATTAAGAATACGTCATGTAGTAACGATACAATTGCCCCAACACCCATGCGCCATTCGAAACGAACGGCAACATAAATAATGATACCGATCGCCGCAAAAGATAGAGCTTTGATTGCGTTTTTCACAAGCTCTTTACCAACAGTGTCAGATACTGTACTTACTGTTGGCTTATGCCCATACTTTTCAGTAGCATCTTTTTGTATTTTTAAAATATCCGCTTGAGATAAATCGTCTTTATAGCGAATTACAGCATTGTTACTTTTCTCCCCAGAAAGAACGATATCTTCCGATGAGAGGTCGATACTATCTAAATATTTGGATACTTCTTCTTTATTCAACGTTTGATCTGCTTCAATTTGAACACGGGTACCACTTGAGAAATCAACACCAAGGTTTAGTCGGAATATACCAAGAACCACTAAACCAGCTACTAAAATAGCTAATGAGAATGTATAGAATTTCTTACGATTGTGTACAAAGTCAAAACGATCGAATTTCGTTGATAAATCTAATGTTCCGATATTTTCATCTAAGTTATGCTGTTTAGATTTTGCAATACCAAACCACGCTGGATTATTGAAATAGCCACTATTTACAAGTAATCCTTGTAATACACGAGATCCCCAAACAGCTGTTACGAAGCTTAGTAAAATACTAATAATTAATGTTGTGGCAAACCCTTTAACAGAGCTTGTACCCCATTGGAATAATACAGCAGCTGCTAATAATGTAGTTAGCTGTGCATCGACAATGGCTGATAAAGACTCCTTCGAGCCAATCTGGAATGCTTGTTTAACCGAATAACCGACACGTAACTCTTCACGAATACGTTCTGCGGCAAGAATATTCGCATCTACCGCCATCCCTATACCAAGCACGATAGCTGCTATACCTGGAAGTGTTAACACCGCATTAATCCAGCCAAATACAACTAGTACTAAGAAAGTGAAAATGGCTAGTGTAATAATGGAAATGAAGCCAGGTAAACGATAGTAGAATAGCATAAATAAGAAAATTATTACTACACCCACAACGCCTGCGAATACCGTGCTTTTCAATGCATCATCACCGAACTGTGCACCTACTGAAGTAGAATAAGTTTCAATCAGCTTTACAGGAAGTGCCCCAGCATTTAAAATACCTGATAAATTTTTCGTTTCTTCAACTGAGAAATTACCACTAATCATTACATCTGTTGTATTTAATGTTTGGTTAACTGTTGCTGCAGATGCATAGCGAGGCTTCGCTTTTTTTGATTCAGCTTTATATGAATCAACACCTTCTTCAAAGTCTAACCATACAACGAGTAAGTTTTGACCTGCTGGTTTGGCGGCAATTTTACTTGTTATATCAGCAAATTTTTGCGCATCCTTTAATGTTAGTGAAACAATTGGACGATTTTGTTGGTCAAAGGAATCTTTAGCGCCACCTGGCTTTAAGTCGTCACCATCTAATAGTAAATTGTCATCAACATCACGGAATGTTAAATTCGCAGACGTAGACAATAATTTACGTGCTGATTCTTGATCTTCAACACCTGCTAATTGCACACGAATACGATTTTCACCTTCAATTTCAATGCTTGGCTCACTTACACCAATTTCATTAATACGTTTATCGAGTGCCTTTGCAGTTGCGGAAACAACTTCCGGTGTAATTTCCTGTCCTTTTTTTAATTCTTTCACCTCATAAAGAACCTCAAACCCGCCCTGTAAGTCAAGGCCTAGCTTAATGTCCTTTAAGACGCCGCCTACAGTCGTACCGATGGTTGCTGCAAAAATAACCATTAGTAGTACGAATGCAACTATACGACTTTTTAGTTTCATTTATAAATCCTCCTCGAATTGGTGTAAGGCAATTCCTTACACTACAAACAAGTATAAATAGCAAGTCCTTTTGAAACGTTTATTCCTCCTTTTCCTTTAGAATAATGTTGCCTGTGCTTCAAAAAGATTGCTCTACTTATTTCAATCGTTCATAACGCGCAAATTTATCCCTGTATTTGAATAGGTGTTTTGCCTCCAAATTTGGAAAAGATCTATTAGGAGGTTTTTGGTGAATATACTTAGACAAATAAAAAAAGCGCAACACACTCATTATGAAACACGTTGCGCTTGGTGTCAATTCAACACTTTTAGTATTCTTTTATTATTTGACAAATTTCACACATTCTTTTTAACTTTTAACCGGACCAAGCAGCATTTTTAACTCTTCCGTATTCACTTCTGTAAACCAATCATTAATTTGTAAGAATTCTACTTGATTAAATGATACGATATCGGACGGTGATACTGCAAAAATAGTAGCGATAATTTCATGTATGCGTAGTTGGTCAATATTTTTTCTGCGCCATTTTTTCTCTATACAATAGCGCCATAGTTCTTCTGCTGTAATGGCATTGTATTGATAATGTTTAAACTCTTCCATCTTACTATCAATTGCAGGACGGATTTTTTCAAACAGTTGCTCATGCTGCATACTCATTTTGAATCATCTCCAATCAAAGTCGTATCGTAAGACAAGTTTGCATACAAATAGTGTAAATGAATTTTTGTGGCTTGAGAAGGGACGGATGGCATGAGTTCTTTTGTACGAGGAACACTATTTTTAATGTTCGTGATTTTTTTATCGAAACTCTTTGGCTTCTTTTATAGAATGCAATTTATGCGGATCGCTGGTGAAGAGGCAGTCGGCATTTATATGACCGTCTATCCGGCGTTCATTTTCTTCATCTCACTCATTCAACTTGGACTACCTATCGCGGTGGCAAAAATTGTAGCAGAGTTATTAGCAAAAAACAAACGCGAAAGCATCTATGGTGTTATGCGCACGGCTATTCTTTGGTCATTTATTGGAATGATCGTCTTTATGCCGATTGTTGCACTTACTATACCATATATATCGACTACACTTTTACATAATGAACAGACAACATTTACGCTTTGGATTGCACTCTTTGCTGTACCAGTGTCAGTTGGCTCTGGGTTATTGCGCGCTTATTTACAAGGTATTGCCAAAATTACACCAACAGCTTGGGCTCAAATGATTGAACAAATTATCCGTATTAGCTTCATCACTTTAACGCTGCCTTATGTGGCTGCCTATAATAATGCTGCCGTTACAGCAGCCTCTGCTATGGGAATTACGCTTCTAGCTGAAGTCGTTGCTTTCTTGTACTTGTGGATGCATTATATCGTCTCAAAGAAAAAATTATTGACACGAAAAAACAAAATCGAGGCTTATCCTGCCTCCCCGATGTTACGAATTGCCCTTCCTTCAGCAGGAAGCAAACTGTTTGGATCCTTTACTTGGTTTTTAGAACCTATCATATTTTTAAAGGCGTTAACTATGGCTGGTTTGACAGCCTCCGCTGCAACCATTTTATACGGGGTTATTTCGGGTGTACTCGTCCCCCTATTATTGTTCCCGGCTTTTGTGTCTGCAGCACTTTCTATCGTCCTTATACCGGCTGTTAGTGACGCGGTTGCCCGTCAGCATATACCGCTCCTACAGGAACGTATTTCTGTATCGTTACGACTATCTTCCTTAGTGGGCTGTGTGGCTGCTACGTACTTTTTCGTTCATGGTGACGAAATAGCTATGAAGCTCTTTCATTTACAAGAAAATCGAGGTTATGTGAAAATATTAGCGCCCATTTTTTACTTTTATTATATTCAAAGTCCTTTGCATTCGATATTACAAGCAATTGGTGAGGCACGTGCTGCGATGATGAACTCCATTTACGGTGGTCTTGGTAAGCTATTTGTCATGTTCGTGCTCGCCTCTCAGCCTGGTATACAGGAAAAAGGTGCCGTTGTGGCAATTGGCTTTGGCGTTTTACTAACTTCGTTTTTGCATATTGCGACAGTGAGACAACGTAAAAATTTACGTGCCGGTTTTAGAATGTTTGTTGTTCCATATAGCTGTTTTATTGCTGTTTGTGTTACCCAGTATTTTCTGATGCAAATAATGCCATTGCCATTAATTTTAAGTAGCTGTGTAACCTTGTTTTTACTATTTACATTCTTACTGGTTTCCAATCAATTACGCATAACTGATTTGCGCTACCTTCGTAAGTTGGCCAAAAAAGTTTAAGATTCTTTCAGCTGAATATGCAGCCGATCTTCCTCCCAAACACAAAAAAATACAGTGTTACTATCCGTAATATTATTTTTAGCAAGCTCTGCCATTAGCCAATCAACATCTTTATGCAATACCTTTAAATGCCTATCCTGAATATCACCGTCGATAATCAGTGGGTAAACAAATGCCTTTTCATCTTTTTGGTATACGGACAGATTGCCAGATGGCTCTAAATAGGCGTAAGCAATATCTGTAACGGAAGCATTTCCGTTTTCGCGTAATTGTTGACACAAATCATCTAAATTATAGCGTTGCTTGCGCATTTCACTTTCTAAAATGACACCATCTCTTATCAGTAATACTGGATCACCATCAACTAGATCACGGAATTTTTTACTTTTAAGTGAAATATATGCAGTTGTTATTTGAATGAAAAACAATATGATGATTGGTAAAATCACATTAAATAAAGGACTTTCGAAATCATCAAGTGCAAACGCAGCCACCTCAGCCATTAAAATGGATACAACTAAATCGATTACAGATAATTCGCCGACCTCACGTTTACCCATTAAACGAAAAATTATTAGGATAAACACATATAAAAAACATGTTCTTAAAATAATCGTTAAATATTCTTCCATATAGTCACCCCCATACTATTCAAGGTGACCTTACTCATCATTTTTTATACAGGATGATGGTATATCATAACTTTGATTTTTTAGTCTTCGAAAATTTTTCTTGTACTTTATTTTGCATGCTAACCTTTACGGAAACCGAGTTTTCAATTAAGTCACAGTCTAAGAATTGCACGAACAACATTAGCAAAATAACACCTTTTTGTATATAATAGGGAAATGGTGCTGTACAACTTTCGTAAATCAAAAGAATAAACCTTAGTTGTTTGTGTACAATAAAAGGAGCTATAATTCCTGCTTTTCTAAAATCAAATTTTCTCGGACAATTAACAAGGACATTTTATGATGCTTCCCAACAATAATGTAGTTATTGTTTAAAAGGTCATCTCTTATACTTCCGTTAGTAAATGATCCACCATTTTCCGATTTAACAAGATCATTCAAACATGAAAACAAGGTGAGAAAATGAAAAGGTTAGTAATTTTTCTAGTTATAGTTGCTTCTAGTATATGGCTCATTAAACCTTACCCTATTTATGGATCTAAAAATGAGAAGATCCCAGTTCTTATGTATCACCATTTAGAAAAAGACGTAAATAATAATACAGTCATTTCCCCAGAGAATTTCGAAAATCAAATTAAAACGCTTAAAGAGAATGGGTACAATTCGATTACAACCCAAGAATTATATGATTACTTGAACGGTAAAACAAAATTGCCTAAAAATCCGGTGTTAATAACTTTTGACGATGGTTATTTAAGCAACTACGAAAAAGCTTATCCAATTTTGAAAAAATACAAAATGCATGCAGAAATCTTTGTTATCACTAGTCACATCCTAGAAAAAAACGGAAAGAATGCATATCCGAACGAAATTCCCAAAATGAATTGGGATCAATTAAAAGAAATGAAAGATTATATAACCATCCAAAGCCACACTTGGAATTCACATTATAAATTACAGTCATTCGGCGGAGGAATGAAAGGTGCCATATATGGTCGTAGTTACATTAATGGAAAACTAGAAAGTCAAGAAGAGTACGAAGAAAGGGTTAAAAAAGATTTTATTCTTTCCAGGAAAATGATTATAGAAAAGTTAGGATATGAACCAATTGCTCTTAGCTATCCCTACGGAACTAATTCTGAAGATGCAATGAAATTAGCGAAAGATGTTGGATTTAAAATGGCTTTTGTTATTAAAAATAAAGGTGTTACTATGGGTGATAATGTATATGCTTTAAGCAGAATAACGGTAAATGGCAATGAAACTGGAGCAGAATTAATTAAGAAATTAAAAGATAGTGGCACTTGATGATCCGCCGGAGGCTTTAGGCCAACAAATGTTTTTTGCGCGAAAGCGTAGCGTCAGCAACGTGTTTTTTAGACTGAGTTCCTCTATTTCAGCAAATGTCTTTTGACCGAAAGCGTAGCGACAGGTACAGAAGACATTTGCTGAAAGATGCAAAAAAGACTTACAATTAATGTAAGTCTTTTTCTCATTATTATTTTACTTGGTCGCCATTCACTATTCGTCCAATTGCTTGACGGTCAAATTTAACGCGCACATTGTCTGCGATTTTTAATGTTATAGTTGTGTCCTCAATTGAGTCAATCTCACCATGTAAGCCACCGATTGTAATCACTTTATCTCCACGTTGCAAATTACCCTGCATATTTTGTGTTTCCTGCTGTCTCTTTTTAGCAGGGCGGATTAAAATAAACCACATTGCAACGAACATTAATAATATTGGTGCTAACCCTATTAGTTGGTCCATCATTCTTGCCCCCTTTCCAATTCTTTTTTAGTATAGACTAT
The DNA here is from genome assembly GCF_042755925.1 of Lysinibacillus sp. NPDC059133. Classification (NCBI taxonomy): domain Bacteria; kingdom Bacillati; phylum Bacillota; class Bacilli; order Caryophanales; family Bacillaceae; genus Lysinibacillus; species Lysinibacillus sp. NPDC059133. The sequence continues at coordinate 64,817 of NZ_JBHZDH010000019.1, forward strand.
TCCACCATAAAAAAGCGATGGACAAGCCCAAAATTTTTCTATATTACTAATATTTTTTCTAAGATAGACATTTTTTTGCTAGAAATATTCAAATTCCTCACAAATTTACATGCTTTTTTTCCTAAATATTAGAAGTTCTTTGCGTTTGGTTCATTAAAGCCGTATTTCTCGAAGAATTCTTCTCGGAAATCGCCAAGACGGTCTTCACGGATTGCCTCACGTACTTGTTCCATTAACTTCAATAGGAAGTGTAAGTTATGGTAAGTCGTTAAACGGATGCCAAACGTTTCTTCTGTACGGATTAGATGACGAATATACGCGCGTGAATAGTTTTTACATGTATAACAATCACAGTTCGGATCAATTGGCCCGAAATCACGTGCATATTTTGCATTTTTAACAACTAAGCGACCTTCAGATGTCATTAATGTGCCATTACGTGCAATACGTGTTGGTAATACACAGTCAAACATATCAATGCCTCGAATAGCACCATCAATTAATGAGTCAGGTGAACCTACACCCATTAAATAACGTGGTTTATTTGTTGGCATTAATGGTGTTGTAAACTCTAATACTCGGTTCATAATGTCCTTAGGCTCACCAACAGATAGCCCTCCAATTGCATAGCCTGGGAAATCAAGCTCTACCAATGCTTCTGCAGAACGACGGCGTAAATCCTCGTATTCTCCCCCTTGAATAATACCGAATAGACCTTGTTCTTCTGGACGTTTATGTGCCTCTTTACAACGTTTAGCCCAACGTGTTGTACGGTCTACTGATTGCAGCATATAGTCATATGTCGCAGGGAAAGGTGGACATTCATCAAAAGCCATCATAATATCCGAACCTAAATCATTTTGAATTTCCATCGCCTTTTCTGGACTTAAAAACAATTTGTCCCCATTCAAATGATTGCGGAAATGAACCCCTTCTTCCTCGATTTTACGGAATTGACTAAGTGAGAACACTTGGAAACCACCTGAATCTGTTAAAATCGGGCGATCCCAGTTCATAAATTTATGCAAGCCCCCTGCTTCCTTCACAATATCATTCCCTGGTCTTAGCCATAAATGATACGTATTTGACAGAATAATGCCTGCATTCATTTCCTTTAATTCCTCAGGTGACATTGTTTTAACAGTTGCTTGTGTACCAACAGGCATAAATGCTGGCGTTTCAAAAGAGCCATGCGGCGTATGCACGATGCCAAGGCGTGCTCCTGTTTGCTTACAAGTATGAAGTAGCTCATAACGAATTGCTGGTTGTGTCATATTATAAAAAATTCCTCTCTTATCTAAAGTAAAAACAGTACTCCGATTTTTTTCTTTATTCTCCTTTTGGACGAATAAACATAGCATCACCAAAGCTAAAGAAACGATATTTTTCTTCTACAGCTTGTTGATATGCACTTAAAATTGTTTCTTTTGTTGCAAGCGTACTAACAAGCATTACAAGGGTAGACTTTGGTAAATGGAAGTTGGTGATTAAACCATCCACAACCGTAAATTCATATCCTGGATAAATGAAAATAGACGTCCAACCTTGTTCTGCTCGTACTTCGCCTCCATATTTAGAACCGATAGTTTCTAAAGTACGTGTAGAAGTTGTACCAACTGCAATCACTTTTCCACCATTACTCTTTACTCGGTTTATGATAGATGCGGTTTCTTCTGTTACACTATAAAATTCAGAATGCATTTCGTGATTTTCAATTGAATCTACACTTACAGGACGGAAAGTTCCCAGTCCCACATGTAAAGTGATAAATACAACTTCGACCCCTTTTGCTTTCACCTGCTCTAGTAATTCTTCTGTAAAATGCAGGCCAGCGGTTGGTGCTGCTGCTGAGCCGCGCTCTTTTGCATAAACGGTTTGGTAGCGATCCTTGTCCTCTAATTTTTCGCGAATATATGGAGGTAGTGGCATCTCACCAAGTTGCTCTAAAATTTCATAAAAAATTCCGTTATATTTAAACTCAAATGTACGTCCACCATGATCAAGCTCTCCTGTACAAGTAGCTGTCAGTAAGCCATCTCCAAATGTTACAACTGTGCCGACTTTTACACGCTTAGCTGGTTTAACAAGTGTTTCCCATTCATCCGTACCTGCCATTTGCTTTAATAGCAGTACCTCTATATGAGCACCTGTTTCCTCTTTTACACCCATTAAACGCGCTGGTAAGACTCTTGTATCATTTAACACAAGACAATCCCCAGCTTGTAGCTCATCTAAAATATGAGCAAAATGGTGATGCTCTACATTTGTTGAGCCTGGCGTCACTACCATTAATCGACTAGCTGTACGGTCCAAAAGTGGTGTTTGTGCAATAAGTTCTTCTGGCAATTCAAAATCAAAATCTTCTACACGCATGAAAATACTTCCTTCTTCTAGGTTTGTTGGGGATACTCATATCCAAAATGTTCGTAGGCTAAATGTGTTGCCACACGTCCACGTGGCGTCCGTTGTATAAAGCCGATTTGCATCAAATATGGCTCGTACACGTCCTCAATCGTAACGCGTTCTTCGCCAATAGACGCTGCCAACGTATCTAATCCTACTGGGCCACCGCGGAAGCGCTCAATCATATTGGTCACAAGTTTATGGTCAATATGGTCAAGCCCTCTAGGATCGACTTGTAATAGCTCCAGCGCTTGCTTAGCAAGTCCCTCCGTTATCATACCATCTCCAAGCACCTGTGCATAATCTCGTACTCGTTTTAGAAGACGGTTAGCAATACGGGGAGTACCACGCGAACGTGTTGCCATTTCAAGTGCTGCTACTTTTTCAATATCAACATCAAATAAATGCGCACTACGAACGACAATTTCTGCAAGTGAAGTATGATCATAATACTCCAATCTTAATAATACGCCAAAGCGATCCCTTAAAGGTGCTGATAATGCACCTGCTCTTGTTGTCGCACCAACGAGTGTAAATGGCGGTAAATCAAGTCGTACAGAACGCGCTTCAGGGCCTTTACCAACGACAATATCTAAACAAAAATCCTCCATGGCAGGATAAAGCACCTCTTCTATTGCACGAGGCAGGCGATGTATTTCATCGATAAATAGCACATCCCCTGGCTCCAGTGAGCTTAAAATAGCTGCTAAATCGCCAGGACGTTCGATTGCAGGACCGCTTGTCATGCGCACATTGACATTCATTTCATTAGCAATGACAGCAGCTAATGTAGTTTTACCAAGTCCAGGTGGTCCATATAACAGCACATGATCTAAACTTTCCTGACGAAGCTTTGCCGCTTCAATGAAAATTTGTAAATTCTCCTTTACCTTATGTTGACCAATGTATTGTGCTAATCTTTGTGGGCGTAAAGATAATTCAAACGGTTCATCATAGCTACCTGCCTCACTAGCCATCATACGTTCAGACATGTACTTCCCCCCCTTTCACTATTTTAACTTTAATAGCAATTGTAAAGCTTGTTTCATAAATGCATCTGTTGTTTCAAGCTTGTCGTTATCTTCGAGCTGTGGACGTATTTTTTCTAGTTCTTTTTCAGAATAACCAAGTGCCATTAAGGCAAGAATAGCTTCTTCAAGCTCATGTTTATATGGATTTACACCAAATAACGGTAGCTCATCTTCTGTACTAGGTAGCTCAATAGTCTCTAACAATCCGCCAAGTTTACCTTTTAAATCTAGAATCATTTGACGTGCCGTTTTCTTACCTACACCAGGAAACTTCACTAAAAACGATTCATCCTCTCGTTCAATGGCACTGATAACCTGTTGAGGATTCCCAGTAGCTAAAATAGCAAGTGCACCCTTCGGTCCAATTCCTGACACTAAAATAAGTTTACGAAACAGCTCTCGTTGGTCTAAATTTGGAAAGCCATATAACACTTGCGCGTCCTCACGTACATGCAAGTGTACAAATATTTGCTGTTCAAGTGCCGATGTCCGGAACGCAAATGGATTAGGTGTATTCAGTTGCCAGCCAATCCCTTGTTGTTCAAGGACGATATACTCAGGAGTTATACGCTTTACTTGTCCTTTTAAATAATCATACATTCTATATTCCCTCACAATCATCGTCTTCGATTATAGCATATTGCGAACGAATGCTCGACTATAAGAAATAACACAAGTAGTCGTTCACATACAAAAATGACCGCCGAAAGACGGTCATTTCTTTATCATTTTATCAATATCGTACCACAGTTTGGGCCAATATGTGAGAGCCCGTTTTGTAAATGGCACTAAATAATCTAAAAATACCAGCTGTTGATCTAATGGTAAATCTACTGCAAAAAGCCATTCACGTAATAGCTCATTTGGATATTTTAAACGATGTAGCTTTCTTTTATCTAATCGTTTCATCTCTGGTAGCTCTGCAAATATTTTACCAAGGTCATAATTTACAGCTGGCAGTACACGATGCAACCATAAAATATATTCATCATCCGCTTCTCCAAGGTGAGCCAAATCAAAATCGATTAAACGCAATTCTCCATCTGAGCACCATAAAAAATTATGATGTACGACATCTCCATGTAAAAGCGTTATTTCTTTTTCAGGTACATCTTCCTGCGCGATTAGCTGTAACGATTTCTCACTATAGTGTAAAATTTGATCCATTTCTTCTTTTGTTAAAAATGCACGAAATTCATTCCGTCTGCTTTTAAAACGCATATGACGCATTTGCCATTTTAAAAGCTGTGAATAGGTGTGCAAACCTGGTACACGCTGCCAAGTAATTTTTTTATGTGTATCATGTAACGTATTTAATAACTTAAGTGATTCCTTCCGATCTTTTTTACGAGCAAAATTAGCACTATGACTTCCTTCTTGCCAATCTTGCACGATTAAATACTCATCATTACTTTTCATTACAGGTAAGATCAACGAGGGTTCCAGATATCCAAGCTGTCGATGAATAACCCTCACCTTTTCTGCTATTTCTATCAGCTTTGCCCGTTTTACAAAATAATTATTAGATTGATATTTATACTTCCAAATATTCGGCTTTACTTCTTCAATGATATACGCTTTTTCACCATCGATAAGGCGTCATCCCGCCTGGGAAAAAGTGCGGTGACATCCATGGCCCTACTGACGAATACGGCATTGGGCAATGGGATGGGCATGGCGGCGGACATGGTGGTGGACATGGTGGTGGACTGCAACATGGATCCATTTGCCAATTTGGCATCATGACTGGTTGTGCATGACAACCACATGGCTGTTCCATTTCCGGCATCATTTCCGGCATCGGCTGAAATTCAGGCTTCATAGGGAAGAATGGAGATGTACTAGATTCTAAGAACTCCTCCGCCCCAGCAACTTTTTCGCATGGCATTTCACATGATGTTGGTTGCTCCGGCATTGTATAAGCCTCCATTTGCGGCTCCATTGGCATATGCATCGGCATTGGCCAATACATATGATGATGCACTGGCTGATGGCAGCTTGCACAATGTGGCACTGCTGGCATTTGTGGCATTATAAAAATCGGTTGCGGCATTGGCATTGGTGCTGGCGCCGGTTGGGCTACAGGTTGCGGTTGCGGTTGAATTTGAATTGGTGATACAGTTTGCTCTACACTTGGCATGACAACTTGTTGATTCCAGCTAAGCTCAACAGGCGCTGGCTGAGGCATCGGCATTGGCATTGGATAAGGAATTGGAATCATCTGTGGTTCAGGCATTGGCGGTGGTGGCACAATAATTGGTGGTGGCATTGGTCTCTGAACCTCTTTTTCTTTAACATGCCTTGTAGGTGACTCCTTATGCATATGTTCTTTGTGCATATGTTCCTTGTGCCCCTCTTTATGTGGTTCCCTATGTCCTTCTCTATGTCCTTCTCTATGCATTCCCCAATCTGTTTCTCGATGATGTTCTCTATGCGGTTCTCTATGTGGTTCTTTGTTTATTTTTTCAGGTAGGATAATTTCCATGCCCGGTACAATATAATCTGGGTTAGCGAGATGGACATTAAGCCGCTTTAAATCTTCAAACGAAACTCCGTACTCTTTCGCAATCTTCCACAACGTGTCTCCCTTTTGGACAATATGAATACGCAATTTTTTCCTCCCTTCCTCTCTCCGTATCATATGTTCAATGTTCCATTTGGATACAAAAAATTCACCCACGTTAGAAAGGCTTCATGGTACACTAGTTTTTAAGGAAAACTGCTTCCTTTATTACAAGCAGAGGTGATCTCTTATGAAAAAAATGTTAGGCGAAGAACGCCGACTGCAACTTCTAGCACAACTAAAAAACAGCACAGCACCTATAACAGGGACAGACCTAGCTAAATTCGCTAATGTTTCTAGACAAGTCATTGTTAATGATATGACATTATTAAAGGCTAGAAATGAACCTATTATTGCTACTAGCCAAGGATATCTTTACATGCATCAGGAACAAATACAGCAAACTGTTGAACGTACAATTCCTTGCTTCCATACTGCAGAGAATGCTGAAAATGAACTGATAACTATAGTTGATTGCGGTGGTACAGTAAAAAATGTTATTGTTGAACATCCTATTTATGGAGAAATTACTGCATCGATTATGGTCTCTAACCGTCATGAGGTAAAAAAATTTATTCAACGTGTCAACGAAACACAGGCAAGTTATTTATCCGAACTAACAGGTGGTACACATCTTCATGTTATATCTGCGCCTTCTGTTGAAATTTTAGATTTAATTGAGCTTACTTTACAAAAAAAGGGATATTTAGTTGTAGATCAATAATTTAACAAACTTCCCTTCCATAACATGTAAAATCAAATAATTGATAAGCAGCTGCTAGTCTTCACGGAGACTAGCAGCTTTCTGTTCGTTAGGTATTTAAAAATTCAAAGATTTTTTTAGTTTCTCGCTTCCGCACAAAAAATATCTGTTACCCCAAGCGACTCATCGGACTTCCCTTGGAAAAGCCCAGTCGGAACAGAAATCATCTCAATGTTATGATCTTGTACCTCTGAATTAGGTGTTTCAATTTTCTCTAAAAAAAGCTATCCACTTAAATTGGATAGCTTCAAAGCTAGAGAAATCTTTTTCGTTGTGAAGGTGTTGGCAATATACAGCTTTCTTTTCGTCCAAAAAGACGATATCTATTTTTAGCAAACAGTCGGTACATTATATTTCGTATAGGTGGAGGAATAAGAATGAAAACATAGCAGACAGGCCAAAAACTATCTAATCTCCTACAGATTTTAAGAGCTGCTGTAGATTCAAAATATACCTTCCCATGCTCAATTAATAGGACACTATCTATATTTCCTGGTATTTCGTATTGTGCAAGTAACGCCTGCCCTACATCACTCTGGATGGATGCAAACTGAAAATATGCTGCCTGATCATGTTTGATAATAAATTGCACACTGCTATCACAAAAATTGCACACTCCGTCAAATAATATAATGCCGCCCATACTGATTCCTCCTCGTCAAGGCGAAATTGATTACTCGTCTGATGTTCGATAAGTAAAGTATGTACCAAGTGACTTCACCTTGCAACCAAGTGCAGCTAGTTCTTCCATAGCCCCACGCATCATAGGCTCCTTTTCATCTGCTAAAACATCAATCATAAAGAAATAATCACCTAAGCCCGTTTTTAATGGGCGTGATTCGATTTTACTTAAATTTAGCTGTCGCCATGCGAATACTGATAATACTTGATGTAACGCCCCTGAACGATCCGTTGGCAATGTAATCATGAAAGTTGTCTTTGCCTGTCCATCTGATAATTCTTGCGGTAATCGTTTATTTTGCTTAGATAATACGAAGAAACGAGTATGGTTAAAATGGAAATCATGGATATTAGGTTGAACGATTTCTAAGCCATATTTATCTGCTGCCGCTGCATTTCCAACTGCAGCAATGCACTCGTTCGGATTTTCGGATACAAATTTTGCCGCTGCTGCTGTTGATGTTGTTTGATGTAACGGAGCATGGCTGAAGCGATAAAATAAATATTTATGACATTGGGCTAGAGCATGTGGATGTGAATAAACTCCTTCGATTGACTCCCAATTGTCCTTCTGCGCTTTATTGACCATTAAATGCTGCTGTATTTTTAACTGAAGCTCACCTGTAACATATAAGGTCGCCTCATGAAATAAATAATCAAGCGTTAACGATACAGATCCTTCTAAAGCATTTTCCAGTGGTACAACTGCTAAATCTACCTTCCCCTTTGCTACCGCTTCAATACATTCTGGAATTGTAGAACAAGGGACAAGCCACTCATTCGGAAAGGTTGCCTTTGCTGCTAAGTATGTAAATGATGCCTCAGGTCCTAAATATCCTATTCGTTTTTCCCATTGTTGCTCTGTCATTACATGTACCTCCTGTTCATTGTTTGATTTGATTTGATTGGCTCACTACGATAACGTGGGGTTGATTTCCGTTCCGACTGAAGGCGTCCGATGAGCCGCTTAAATTTCACTAATGTAAAAATTCAGAATTTTCAAGTTCCCGAAAACTCCTTTTATTCTACATCAAATGTTGAGGTAAGGCACCTAAAGAAGCCTCCCAAAACCCTCTTTATGACGTTCTATCCATTACTTTTCTTTCTATGAATTTTCGATATAGAATAAGGAGCTGTCCCATGAAGTGATAATTACATCACATGGGACTGCTCCTTTTGAGCTTATTTACATTCTGTCAAAAATTCAAACTTGCTGTCAGTCATTACAATGCACCAGAACTAATTACTTCCGCTGACTCTACAAAATCTAAACGTTTAAGTTGCTGTATTAAATCATCCAGTTCACATGTCATACTAGTGACATCTAACGATAATGTAACATTCGCACGTCCTTGAATCGGTATTGTTTGATGGATAGTCAGTACATTGCAATGCGTAATTGTCACTGTTTCTAAAAGCTTTGCAAGTGTTCCTTTACGGTCCTGAAGCTGTAAAAAGACTGTTAAAATGCGTTCCTGCACAATTGAATGAAAAGGAAATACAGCATCACGATATTTGTAAAACGCACTACGCGATAAATCCACCTGCTTTACCGCATCCCAAATGGAAGATACCGAACCACTTGAAAGTAAGTGTTTCGCCTCCAAAGTTTTTTGCATAGCATCCGTTAAAACATCTTCACGAACTAAATAATATCGCTGATTCGCAACATTCTTCATACGCTTCCCCCTAAAACCTATTCTTAGTCGACAAATTCAAATTCGAATTCCAATAAGCGTACAATATCTCCATTTTGTGCACCACGTTCACGTAATGCTTCATCGACGCCCATACCACGTAATTGACGTGCAAAACGACGTACACCGTCCTCGCGGCTGAAGTCTGTCATTTTGAAGATACGCTCAATCGCATATCCACCAAGAATGAATGTACCATCAGGATCACGAGAGATTTCGATTGAATCAGCTTCAGATTGGTGTTTGTAAAGTACCGTTGCATCTGATTCTTCATCTAGATCTTCGAATAATGGGAATTCAGGAGTCACTTCCAGTAAGTCGGCAATTTCAAATAATACAGGCTTTAAACCTTGGCGAGAAACCGCTGATACTGGGAAGATTTTCGCATCTTCGCCCACTTTTTCACGGAAAATTTCTAAGTTTTCCTCTGCATCTGGCATGTCCATTTTATTTGCCACAATAATTTGTGGACGTTCTGTTAAACGAAGATTATATTGTTTTAGCTCATCATTGATTGTTAAGTAATCTTCATAAGGATCGCGCCCTTCCATACCCGACATATCAATTACGTGTACGATAACACGTGTACGTTCAATATGACGGAGGAATTGGTGACCTAGACCAACACCTTCGTGCGCACCTTCGATTAAACCTGGTAAATCGGCCATTGCAAAGCTACGATGATCATCTGTTTCAACCATTCCTAAGTTCGGTACGATTGTAGTGAAATGATAAGCACCTATTTTTGGCTTTGCCGCAGAAACAACAGATAATAATGTTGATTTACCTACACTTGGGAAGCCAACTAATCCTACATCTGCTAGTACTTTCAACTCTAATATAACATTTAATTCTTGTCCTGGCTCACCTTTTTCAGAAAGTTCTGGAGCAGGATTGGCTGGTGTTGCAAAGCGGGAATTCCCGCGGCCACCGCGACCAGCTTTTGCGATAATCGCTTGTTGACCATGCTCGACTAAATCCGCAATAACAACGCCTGTTTCTTCGTTCATTACAACCGTGCCCGGTGGTACTTTAACGATTAAATCATCTGCACGTCTACCATGCATCCCTTTACTCATACCATGCTCACCACGGTCAGCCTTGAAGTTGCGTTTATAGCGGAAATCCATTAACGTTCGCAGACCTTCTTCAACTTGAAAGACAACATTCCCACCGTGACCACCATCGCCACCAGCTGGACCACCATTCGGTACAAATTTTTCACGACGGAAGGCTACCATTCCATCCCCACCGTCGCCACCTTTTACATAAATCTTGACGTGATCGACAAACATTTAATTCACTCCCTGCTTGCACTCAATACATATATCCAAGACGCATTTGTCTCTTCCACTGTTTGAATGTCTAATTGTTTCAAACCTTTTTCGGTGAATGCATCAGCACTCCATAGCCCATTTAACGTGAATGTCACGGCAAATGTATGATCGTCAACACGTACATCGAGCACTAAGCTCTGCTCTGTAAATGGATCTAATGTATCATAAACATGCATAACTGTTTTGTTTAAGTAATCTACAACTTCCGAATCAACTGTATTTGTGACAGACATTTTTATGTCACCGCTAAGCTTCATTGGTAATGAAGGATAGCGCCAACCTGCTGTTTGCAGCCATTCGATTGTTTGCGGTAATTGTAGACGATTAAGGATAGAAAGTACTTGTAATTGTTCTGAATAATTTTGAATAAGTTTTTTTGATTCATCAATTCTACCTAAATCTAAATTCATGCGAATAAGCTGAAGCTGATTCACATAATCATGATTTGCAAAACGTATTACTTCACTAATGGTTAGTGATTGATTGTTCATCCCATTCACTCCAATAAAGTTATCCTTACTAGTATAACAAGTTTTGCTGTATTTTTCCCTTAATTCTTCAATCAATTATGCCGAGGCATAATTGTAGCTGACGCTTTGCTTTCGCTACAGAAAACATTTGTTGCTGTCGCTTCGCTTTCGCACAGATAAAACCGTGTTGCTGTCGCTTCGCTTTCGCACAGATAAAACCGTGTTGCTGTCGCTTCGCTTTCGCACAGATAAAACCGTGTTGCTGTCGCTTCGCTTTCGC